>CAMPGG010000157.1 GCA_946885335.1 uncultured Chitinophagaceae bacterium | reverse complement strand
TATAATTCTTCCACATCTTTATTCTTCATGGATATACATCCCAGTGTCCAGTTCTTATACCGATCAATCTGGTAATCTTCTCTTGGCCAGGTTCCATGAATGCCGATGGCTCCACCAATTTTTGCAGTCTTTGGAATCTCGCCTCTTTGTTTTCTTGAATTAAATCTTTGGTAACTTTCTTTTGTAGGATAATTGATGTGCATGAACCGACTCCATTTGTCATGCGGCTTTTTTCCCTGGATTATAAATGTCCCTTCTGGTGTACGGCGATCACCTTCCATTTTTTTATCTTCTAAGGGATTGGCGCCGAAAACAACCGGGTAAGTTGCATACCATCCTTTTTCATCATATACACTCAATTCATAATCAGATTTGTCAATGATGATATACACTTTACCGGAAGGTTTTACCGCGGCATGTGTTTTTAAGAATAAGTTAGCTGGTTTATTGTTTGATGTGGAATAAAGTGGTGCGTAAAATATTCCGCTTGCCACCAGGGTAAATAAAAGTAGGAGGGTTGATTTCATATCGAGTCCGTTTATGCTGTCCAGACTATTGTAACGGACTCAAAGCCTGTTTATTTTTTAGTGTGGAAATCTTTTAACGCGATGTTTACAATAACACCCAAATTGGGTATTTTTCATAAGTAAACAAACCAAATATTTAATTTACGAAACAGTAACTTTCGGAGTAATTTTTTTGGCTTCATTGATCATTTCCCGCACTGCTTCCACCGAAGGAATACGACCCGTTAATCCATATTGTTTATTAACAACTAAAAGTTTATCGTGTAACGTTGCTGCCATTTGCTGCGATAATGCTTTTACAGAACCTACGCCTGCGGCATCCAGTAATTCTGCAAATTGTGCTGCAATACCATTGATGCGCATAAGATCTGCATGATTTACCCAGGTGCTCACTAATGATTCTGGTATATCTGTTTTATCTGCAACCTGTGCTCTTCCTTTTTTAGAACCGGCCTTTTCTAACAATGCATTGGTTGATGCAATACCGATGCTGCGCAGTCTTTCTCCATAGGTTACACCGATGCCTTCTATATCTTCTATTGGGTATGCCATACAATTAGATTTTAAATTATTGTTGGTAAGATAATTAATAAAACTGCATGGCCAAAAATAAAAAGGCGCGGCATTTTTTCAAATAAAAAAATGGTTGCTATCTTTTAAATTCGCAACCATTTTTTGTTAATGAGTTAACAAATAACCCATATTAAAATTCTATAGAGTCTTACCAGTTACTAAACCGGATTCCTACATTATACGGGCGTTGAGAAAGACCATTTTCGTGCAGATCCGTAATGGCGTAGCTGCCATATAATCTTACAGGTCCTAATCCTAATTCACCAATATATGCCAGCTTCCAGCGATTCAATCCAAGATCACCTTTTTCTTTTTGCTTACCATTTTCATCACTGATCTGTTTGTTGCGGCTGCTGTATAAATATCCCCCGCTGATACCAGCACTTAAACTTAATCCCCTGTTGCCTGATTTTGGTGTTGTATTAAAATTGATCATCAAAGGCACTGTAACATAATCAGCAGCAAGTTTGTTTTTGGAAAATTCCATATTCTCTTCCCACAAAATCTGTGGAGGGCTGGTTTCTTTATAACTGATCGGGTTATCTTTTTTATAACGATAATTATTTAATTCAACACCCAGGCCATATTTCAGGTTCACTACATGTTTAATCACATTCAGTTTTTGCATAAAGACCCAAATGTTCACGTTAACGGATTTACCGGTGCGTAATTTAAAATCATCTTTTCCAAAACTATGTGCTCCACCTTCCAGGTAACCTGATGACATAGCCGTACTATAATTTGTATTATCCGCGTAGTTGCTGAAACCAAGATCAACGATCCACCAGTTGGTGCTGATATTAGAATTATTATTTCTCTTGCGGCTTTTAATGCTGAAATCCCGATCGGCTCTCCTGCTACTGTCCTGCGGACCGCCTTTTTTAATGATAACCATGCCGCCTATCCTGATGGTATCAGCCTGTTGCTTAGCCGTTGTGTCTGTCTGCGCCATGCCGGTTAGGGACAAAGCGATCAATGTGCAAAGTGTAAAAAAACTTTTCATGATTTTGTTTTTAATGGTAACCTGTAAAACAGGAAGTTATTTAAGATTGATTGCGAAGCCACCTACCAGCAATTTATCATCATCATTTGCGGCTGCGATGTTGGTTGTGCGTTCAAAAATCCTGGTAGCTTTCCGGAAAAACCCGCGGATCTTTTTGTTTTCAGGTTCCACATCTGCAGCATAAGTAAACTGGTTATTATCAGGTGATGCTTCATTTGTAGTACGCACCGGCAGGTCATTTGTTACAACCTGTTCGTTAATATTTTGTTTATGCAAATTGGCATACAGTTGATCCTCTGTAACAATTTCTTTTACAGTAACGGGAATGCCTAAGGGCTTTTCCAATTCGTTTATTGTAGCTGAAGAAATATTGTTGCCAGCATTTTGCTGCTCGTTTTTTACAGGCTGCTGAATAGCGGCAAATTGAACCGGTGCCGGAGTATTTTCTATTTGCTCTTTTATAATGGGTGAAGAGGTGCCTGGCTCAATATCCGCTGTTTGATTTTCATTAACCTTAGCAGGCCCTGTTTTATCTATAACTGTTTCTATTGTTTGTTTTGATGATTCGCTTGCAGTGATAATTGCATCGGAATCACTGGAACTATCAGAGAACATAAAAATGCCCGTGCCAGCTGCAATAAGAACAGCAGCCGCAACAGCTTGTTTCCACCAGCGAACAGGATACATCCTTTTAACTTCTTCGTGGCGATAAAGCGAAGTCTTATCACCAAAAACAATATTGGTATCGGGCTCTGAACGGGTTTCTTTTAACCAGTTCAATTCATGTTGTGCATATGGGTTCAGCGCCAGGAATTTTTCAAGTTCCACCACTTCATGACGTAAAAGTTCACCATCCACATGCTGAACCAAAAAGCTTTCGTAATTATAAATATTGATCAAAGATGAATCGCCAACCATTAATTGTTCTTTACCTTCAAAAACAAGATTTTCATCGGGCGATAAAATGGTTTGTTTCAAGGAAGCCATTTCGCTTTGAAGATCCGGGTTGGCTAACAGGAAATCTTCTACGGCTTTTCTTTCTTCCTGGTTTAATTCATTATCCAGGTAGAGAATAAAAAAGTCTTCGTAATTATGGTGGTTGATGTTCATGTTATAATACGTTTTCGATCTTCACTAAATATTCTTTTAATTGAACCCGGGCACGATGCAGGTAAACTTTTACCTGGCTGCTGTTTAATCCAGTGATCTGTCCAATTTCTTCGTAACTGTATCCTTCATAATCTTTTAATAAAACCAGCGATCGTTGTGTTTCAGGCAGCCGGGCCAGTGCTTCATCTAAAATCTTCTTTAAATTATTGACCGGCCGGTTAAACACTTTTACTTCTGCATTGAATTCATCTTTCAACTGGATGCGTTTTACTTTCCGGATATGGTCAATCATCTGGTGATAAGCCACCGTAAAAAGATAGGATTTTGATTTGGTTGCATCAATCTCCAAACGATTCCGCCACATTTTCTCAAATGCAGTTTGAACCACATCTCTTGCATCTTCTTCATGTTTCAGGTTTTTCACGATAAACCTGAACACGTTGTCAGCATAAAGATTCACACATTCGTTATATTCTAATTCGGACATAAACAGTAGGAAAGCAGGCTAAAGTTACTTCATTAACCCTTTTTTTAGGTGAAACGTATTGTGTATATAAAAAGTTACAGCTATTGATAAAAAAAATCAAAAACTAAACTGGCTGTTTGCATTGATCGGCATGGGCAGGTTTTCCCAGATCATTAAGCCCGGAATTTTTTGGTCCGGATCTTTCTCATCCAGGCCTTCTGTACATAAAGCTGTGCAGGTTTCAGATGCATGAGCCATGAAAGCCATTACTGAAACAGTGATCAGCGACAGGAAGAAAACGATGAGGATGAGTATTTTGGGTTTCATGACTGCTTATTTCATCTCTTTGACGCAAACCGTTAAAAAATGTTACAGGTAAAATTATTTTTTTTAAATACAGTCTTCAAAATCAATATGTACAGAATGCCGCAATATGTGAACGGGCTGTATATATTTGCCAATAAAATGAAAGCAAATGGATGAGAAACTGGCTACCCGGATAGCAAAAGAAGTAGAAGAGATCAAAGCAGCGGGATTATATAAAGAAGAAAGGATCATTACCAGTCCGCAGGGAGCAGAAATAACTGTAAACGGAAAAACGGTTTTGAATTTTTGTGCTAATAATTACCTGGGACTTTCATCTCACCCTGAAGTAATTGAAGCAGCACATAGAACCCTGGAGACCCATGGTTATGGCATGAGCAGTGTTCGTTTTATTTGCGGCACACAGGATATTCATAAAGAACTGGAAAGAAAATTATCTGAATTCCTGGGCACGGAGGATACGATCTTGTATGCAGCGGCTTTTGATGCAAACGGTGGTGTATTTGAACCGCTTTACAATGAAGAAGATGCTATTATCTCCGATGCATTGAACCATGCATCCATCATTGACGGGGTTCGTTTATGCAAAGCGCAACGTTTCCGGTATGCCCATAATGATATGGCCGATTTGGAAGTCCAGTTAAAAGCGGCATCAGGCGCCCGCAGCCGGATCATTGTAACCGATGGATCCTTCAGCATGGATGGAACCATTGCCCAATTAGATAAAATTTGCGAACTGGCCGATCAATACAATGCGGCAGTCATGATAGATGAATGTCACAGCAGTGGATTTTTAGGAAAAACCGGTCGTGGCACCCATGAATACCGCGGTGTAATGGGTCGTATTGATATCATTACCGGTACATTGGGTAAGGCTTTAGGCGGTGCCAGTGGTGGATTTACCAGTGGTAAAAAAGCAGTCATTGATATGCTCAGGCAAAAAAGTCGCCCATATTTATTCAGCAATACCTTAGCACCTGCCATTACCGGTGCCTCTATTGCTGTATTGGACCTGCTGAGTAAAACAACTGATTTGCGGGATAAACTGGAAAACAATACGAAGTATTTCCGTAAACAGATGACTGATGCTGGTTTCGACATTAAACCCGGCGAACACCCGATTGTTCCGATTATGCTATATGATGCGGTTTTAGCACAGGATTTTGCCGCCCGATTATTAAATGAAGGTATTTATGTGATCGGCTTCTTTTTCCCGGTGGTACCCAAAGGCCAGGCCCGAATAAGGGTGCAGATCAGCGCCGCACATGAACAACATCATCTGGATAAGGCAATTGAAGCTTTTACGCGTATTGGTAAAGAATTAAAAGTATTGAAATAATATCTCCTTTCACAAAAAGCATAAAAAAAACAGGCACTAGAAATGCCTGTTTTTTATTTTCATTATCCGTTTACTTAATATCAAAATGCAGCCGGTTTGCCGCTTGTTTTACCATATCCAGAGTAGTGTTGACACCGGTAACGTTTACCATTAAGCGATCATGCGCCATGTACATCAATTCATAAGAATGATCATTGGCATCAAATTTTTCTATTGCTTTCTTACCATTAAAATCAATGGTCTTGGTATAGCCATCATCACTTTCACTTTGCATATTCATAGCTCCCCAAAACTGGAGACCGTAAATGCCAGAACCGGCTTCCCCGGCTACATCATAAACAGCCAGTTTTAATTTTGTACTGTCGTTTTCAATATATTCCGCTTCACCCATGGAAAAACCCATTGCACTGTTTGCATTAAATGAAGATCTTTTTATACCCATCAGGTTATCGGGGAAAAAAGATTTTACCTGGTCAGTGGTTAATGGTTCCAGTTTTTTTAATTCTTCCATCTTTTTTTGCATCTCATTGGCCTCCGCTTCCATTTTCGAAGTGTTTACAGATACTTCGGTTTTTCCATCTTCACTTTTCAATGTGGTTGTTTCAGTTTTGTTCTTGCATGCAAAAAGGCCAACGCTTATTGCCAGCATCATTAAAATCAGTTTCATACAGTTGTTTTAATTTATGATGAATAGTTATTCTCAATGGATTGAACAAAGAACTTTACTGGATTTTCGTTGGTGGGCTCATAAAAATACTTCCAAAAATTATGATTTGCAATTTTTGCCTATTACTTTAGTACTTCCTCCTCTGAAGAATCCGTACAGATCCTTCCTTTGAATCAGCCGTATTTGTTTACCCAAAAAAATGAAAATGAAAAAGTTTTATCTGTACCTTTTATCAGGTTTGGTCCTGGTGTTTGTTTTGAGCTCATGCGCTTCCATGAAAAGAGATTGTAATGGCGTAAAACATTATAAAACCAGGAACGGCATCTACGTTTAAACCATTGTTTCAATGTAATAACAGGTCCCCATCGGGACCTTTTTTTATGAAACCACTTTTTGCTGTTTATCAGGCTTAACTTTGCAAAAATTTTTTTGAATGAAGTTTACCCTCGTATTACTGGTTCCTGTTCTTTTTTTTGCGGCCTGCTCCATGAATAATGTTACTACCGATGAAAGCCTGAAAAAATATTTTGATGAACACCAGGTGGAAGGAACTTTTGCCCTGCTTGATAATGGGACCAATGAATTTAAAGTGTATAATCTCCCCCGTTTCAGGGACAGCAGTTATTTACCGGCCTCTACTTTTAAAATCATTAATTCCTTAATAGGTTTACAAACCGGCAAAATCGTCAATGACAGTATGATCATAAACTGGGATGGGATTGACCGTGGGCGCAGTGAATGTAACCGGGATATGAACATGTATGATGCTTTCCGTATTTCCTGCCCGCCATGGTATATGGAACTGGCAAGGCGAATTGGAAAAGATACCATGCAAACCTGGCTTGATTCGCTGGGTTATGGCAAAAAAGAAAACGGGCAGTTTAAAATTCAAGAGAACCTGGATACCTTTTGGCTGGATAATTCCGTTAAAATAACGCCCGATGAACAATTGGGCCTGGTAAAAAAATTATATTTTAACCAGCTACCCTTTCACCGGGTAAACCAGGAAATAGTGAAAAATGCCATGTTATTTGAAAATAATGCCAATTATAAATTAAGTTATAAAACCGGCTGGGGCAGCAGGGAAAATGGGAACCAGTTAGGCTGGATCATTGGCTGGATAGAGGAAAACCGCCATCCTTATTTTTTTGTGATGAATATTGAATCGCCCGATAAATCGATTGATATGGCAGGCATCCGGATAAAAATGCTTAAAGACATATTAACCCAATATGAATTTTTCAAGGGCATTAAATAAATTGTTAGCATAGTATTTGTTTGATCATCATCCAATTTACCTGAACTGAAATACCGATTTGAACATATTGAATATCTCCTTGCCCTGGTTTTCGTCATCTTCCTGGTGCTGATGTTCGCCAGGTTATTGCATTGGAAAAGAAAGGTTACAAAACGCATTGGCGAACCGGCACTTGTTAAACAACTAACCCGTGACTTTTCTCCGGGACGTTTCCTGTTGAAGTCTGTATTGCTTTTCCTGGCATTTTCTGCCGGTGTTGTAGCTATTGCCAGTTTACGCAAGCCTGTTCCGGATACTACTGTATTGCGGAAAGGGATAGATGTGATCATTGCACTTGATGTAAGTAAGAGCATGCTGGCTACTGATCTTGTTCCCAGCCGGCTTGAAAGAGCCAAACAAACCATCAATAAATT
>CAMPGG010000156.1 GCA_946885335.1 uncultured Chitinophagaceae bacterium | reverse complement strand
GCATTGGAAAAATAATTTTTGTTTTCCGCTGTTTCATTTTCCAGAATTAATAAAAGTTTTTTTGCTTTAACCGCAGTATCTTCTTCCTGGTTGATTTCATTTATTCTCATGCCGTATCCAACTTCAGATTCAGGATATTCCTGCCTCACTACCTGCCTGATAGAATCGAGCCTGCTATTTTCACCAATGATCAGGTAACCCATTGTGGTTTTATTCATAAACCCATTGACACCAGGGTTTTCATAAAATTTTGATGCTATAACTTCTCTTGCCTGGTTTCTGAATTGTTCTTTATCCTTTACATCCGCTTTCGCAATCTGATAATTCAGCAAGCGAAGTTTTGCTTCATAATTATCAGGATAAAGGGCTAATTCCTTTTTTAGCAGTTCTGACTGTTTTTCTGCTAATTCGGGCACCTTTCCCATTTGCGCCCCTAAGCTGTAGTTTTCATACAAATAACTATTTTGTATTCTCTTGTTATTTTCATAGATGGCCAGCTCAAAATGTTTATTCTTTGCAGGCTGATCTTTTATCTCTCCACTTTGTAAATAAAATGTGGCATAGGTAGCATAATAAGGAATTACAAAAGATGTTTCCCAGTATTTCCCTTTTTTGGCCAGTGGCATTCGCCAGGGATATTCGTACATATTCGAATAAGTAAATACCACTTCTATTTTTTCGGCATTAGCAGGTATGACTGCTCCATTAGCAGAAGGATCATACCTGATAGTAACTTTTTTACCACGCTCAGGTTGAGAAGGTAAAACCAATAATTTATCCTGCCCTATTAGATCCCCTGCCGTGCAAAGACACAACAAGCAAAAAGCCATGATTTTTATAAGCATTTCAAACAATTATTTATTTTGTTAAACAAAAAAGCAATAACACTTCATTAAAAATAACCCGGATTTTGTTCGAGGTTGGGATTGGTATTCATTGCCGCCAATGGAATCGGATATAAAAGGTCTGTTTCAGTGATCTCAGGTTTTGTGACAGATAATACAGTCAATGCACGCCCGGTTCTTTTCAGATCCAACCAGCGATGCCCCCACTCCGTAAATAATTCCAGTTTACGTTCCTTTTCAATAGCAAGTAAAACTTCATCTTTTGTCAATGTGTCCAATAAATCAGGCAAACCCGCCCGACTCCTGATTTCATTGAGATCATCTATAGCGCCTTCCAGATTATCCTGGTTTGCTCTCGCTTCTGCACGAATTAAATATAATTCAGCAAAGCGCAGCACCATGGAATATTCCAGAACATCTGCATTGGTCCTGATCTTATACTTGTAAGGATAATAATAAGTTCCTGATGAATTAGTAAATGGTTTAACCCATGATTCTTTTCTCTTATCATCTAACTCAAATGCATCAACGAAATCAGGGTAAAACCTGTATAATGGTGTTCCCGTAGGTGTCGGCACCACACTAAACCCTTCCCAGGTATTTACACCGGTTGTTGAAGTATTCACAGTCTGTAGCTGCCAAATGGCTTCACTACTATTTTTCAGAAAAACACTATTTAAATCATCCATTAAATCATACCGTGTATCATTGATTACCTTGGTAGCTTCTGTTTCTGCATTTGCCCACTGACCAACATATAAGTACACCCTTGATAACAGCGTGGTAACTGCTGCATGATTTGCCCGTGTTCTTTCCGCTGATGGATAATCTGCGCTGATATCCGTCTGCGCTTCCTTTAAATCTGTAATGACAGATGCGTATACATCACTTACTGCACTTCTTGGAAGTGAAGTATTTGTCTTATAATCTGTATTTAACACTAGTGGAACATCACCAAAATGATTTACAAGATAGAAGTAAAAAAAAGCTCTCAGGAATTTAGCCTCTGCTACCAAATGCTTTCTGACGGATTCTGTTACTGCGGTGTTACCATTTAATCCTTCAATGATGGAGTTGGCTTGATAGATATATGAATACACAGGTTCCCATAATCCATTGACTGAAGAGTTACTGGCTATCAAATCATTCTCTTTAAACTCGTCTAAATTGGCACTGCTGAAACCATAATGAAATTCATCTGCACTGAATGCGGGTAAAAAGTTGCCATTATAATTAGCGAATGAGGAATTAAAAGCATTTAACCTGCTGTATAATCCCAGCACTGTTGCTGTTGCTGTTTTATCATCAGTGAAGACCAGATCAGAGATTAATTGGTTTTGGGGTGGCGGTATCTCAACATATTTTTTGCAGGATCCAAATAAAAATATTGATGTAATTATGGTGAATATATGAATGCGTTTCATTTCAAAATTTTTAATGATGAACAGGGATGATTTTTACAAAGCAAGTTTTAATCCTATAGTCACTGTTTTCAAAACAGGTATTGCCTGCGATCTAACGGAACCAAATGGATTAATAGGAAAAACGAAACGACGATCGAATCCATTAATCTCCGGATCAAGTCCTTTATAATTAGTAAACGTCAACAGGTTTTGGCCTTGCACAAAAACACTGGTTCCGCTTAAATTCCATTTGTTTGTTAATGAAGACAGATCATAGGTTAACGAAACATTTTTCAACCTTATATAAGATGCATCACCCCATGCCGCATCAGAGGAACGATAATAATTTCTGAATGCAGTGTTTGCAGGATTTGAACTGGTGGCAGAGGGTCTTGGAATATTGGTTATATCACCAGGTGATCTCCACCTGTCAAGTGCTGAAACATCTTTATTATTCATTGATCCAAGTACTCCAACCAATGGTCCCCAATCATTTGTAATAGATTCCTGTTTAACGAACTGCAGAAAGAAATCGAGTGTAAGATTTTTATATGAAAGTTGATTTGATAAACCGCCAAAAAACTTCGGCATCGTTTCTCCCATAACCACCTGGTCATTAGGGCTGGAGACATTGCCATCCTTATCTACATCCAGGAATTCAGGCATACCGGTCTGAGGATTTATACCGGTAAACTGGTAACCTTTAATCATCCGGATGGATTGTCCAACTTCATAACTGCGGGCATCACCAGAACTTTCAAGGTTAGGATACTCAAGCAACTTATTCTTAGGTAATGAAAGATTAAAATTAGTGGTCCAGGTAAAATTCCTGGATTGAATATTTGTTGTATTTAAATCAAACTCTAATCCTGAATTTTGAACTTTAGCAGGCAGATTTGCAGTATAGGATGTAAATCCGGATTGAGAAGATAATGTATAACCAATTAATTGGTTAGATGACCGGTTATTATAGTAGTTAGCAGTAAATAAAATTTTATCATCAAGGAACCCCAATTCTAAAGCGAGTTCCAATTTTTTGTTGATTTCCCAACTATAGTCAGGATTGTATACCCTGGTTGGATTTAAACCACTGGATCCTCCATATGGGAAAGTGGTAGATCCCCAGGTATCAAGATATTGATAATCCCCGATCTGGTCATTACCCGTTGTACCATAGCTACCTCTTAATTTTCCATAGCTTAAAAATGATAAACCGTCTTTAATAAAATTTTCATTAGTAAAAATCCAACCAGCTCCTATAGCTCCAAAATTACCAAACTGTTTACCTGGTCCAAACCGTGATGATCCATCTCTTCTGAATGTCAGATTAAGTAAATAGGTTTGATCAATATTATAATTTACTCTTCCAAAAACAGATTGATAATTATAACGCCTTTGATCTATTCCACGAACAGTAAGATTTGTAGCTGAGGCCATATCCTTTAGCAATGCATCACTGGAATAACCGGCACCTTGAATGAACTGACCTTCCACAACATTTTGTTGCCAACTAGCTCCTGCCAGCATATTCATACGTCCGGGACCTGCTATAAATGAATAGTCAACCTGCGGTTCCACGATATATGAATTTGTACTTGTATTACCAAACTGACTTGAGCTACCAGAATAGGTCGCTGGATTAAAACCTGCTGCAGGCAATGTGAGTAGCTGCTTCATTGTCGTTTGCGTATACCCCACATTGGTTTTAATATTTAAACCAGGAATGATGGTATATCGTAAAGACGTATTGCCAATCAGGTTATTGGTATTAGTTTCATATGTACGGTTCAAATAGGCTAATGGATTTTGTACCGAGCCAAACCAATATAGACTTCCATCAGGATTGTGTGTAGGATAATTCGGCGGCAAAAATATATACTGCGATACATCTGTTGGTACCGAATTATTATCATCCAGTGTTACATTAAAGGAAGAATTCACACCAAACTTTCCATTCTTAGATGTATGATCCGCATTCAGATGCACTCCACCTTTTTTATATTTAAAATCACCTAATAAAACGGTGCCTTCATTTCTGTAAGTACCACTTAATAAAAACCGCGTTTGTGCATTGCCCCCGGAAAATGAAACTTGTGCTTCAGTTAATTTCGCAGTATTTCCAATCAGTAAATCCTGCCAGTCCGTATATGCATTTTGTTCCCAGGTTAACAGATCCGGGGCAGTTGTAGCAGTAGGTGCAACACCATCAAATTCAAACGCATCACGACGCATGTCCAGGTATTGTTCTGTGTTTAAAAGATCCAGCTTATTACTCACCTTACTAAAGCCTGTATACAAATTCACATTTACTTTACTTTCACCTGCTTTACCTTTTTTTGTAGTGATGATTAATACACCGTTTGCACCTCTTGAACCATAGATTGCAGTTGCATCCGCGTCCTTTAAAACATCAATTCTTTCAATATCATTTGGATTAATACTGTTTAAAGGACTTTGATTTCCATTAGCACCTGTAAACATATTCAGTGGTGATGAAAAATATGGAACACCATCAATAATATATAGAGGATCTGATCCTTGTTTCATTGAATTTTCTCCGCGGATGCGAACCTGGTAACTGGAGCCAGGCATCCCATTGGACGGCGTAATCATTAACCCGGAAATACGTCCCTGTAATGCAGCAAGCGGATCCGATACAGGTTGCTTCTCAATGGTTTCACTGTTAATACTTGAAACAGTTCCCGTATTTAATCTTTTACTTGTTGTGCCGTAGGCTATCATAACCATTTCATCCAAACCTTTCACAGCGATTTTTAATTCAACATTTATCGAAGTCCTGCCTTGAACGGCAATTTCCTGAGGTTCATAACCTACAGAAGTTATTATCAGCGTGGCGTTTTCGTTAACATTATTTAATACAAACTCACCATTAGCATTGGTATTAGTTCCCTGACTGGTTCCTTTTACTACAATCGATACATTAGAAACAGGCAAATCACCATCTGTGATTACCCTGCCACGCACTGTAATAGCTGGAGGCAATTCCGCTAACCCGTTTGGAAACTCTTTTAATTTGACAATAATTGTGTTTTGAATGATTGCAAATGTTAGTGGTTGATCTTTAAAACAAGCTTCCAAGACTTGTTCTACCGGCGCATTACTTAATTCAATATTGACTTTTTTTGCTTGTTTCAAAAGTCTTTCATTATAGAAAAACTGGTATTCAGTTTGTTTTTCTATAACCTTAAATACTTCCCTGATAGAGGCATTTTTTTCCGAAATAGAAATCCGTTGTGCAAAGCCATCAGCATTCGCATGCAAACAGGCAACCAGGATAAAAAAAGCAGAAAATTTCATAACCAAAAGCGTTTTGGTAAGTAAACTGCGTTTGTATTGCGCATGTTTACAAAGAGCCTTTAAATTCATAACTTTGTTTGTTTGGGTTATTAATGAACAATCTTGCAATGATTCTGATTTTATGACCCATTATTCCCCGGAGGTGTTCCAGCACCTCCGGTTTTTTTGGGCCAGTATTTTTATTAATATTTATGGCATAATGCTTAGTTTTCTTCCTTCCATTTTAAAATGAACTTCACTGTATTCCAACACCTTTAAAAATTCAGAAAGGTTAACCGATCTTGAAATTTTTCCTGTGAACCTGTCTGCTGGTTTGTTTCCCTGGTAAGCCACTTGGATATCATACCATCTGGCTGATTGACGTAACAATGTTTCGATATCCGCATTATTAAAATCAAAAAAGCCGTTTTTCCAGGCAATGGTTTCATCGACGTTAACCTTATTAAGAATTTGCATGTCGCCACCATCAATAACAGCCTGGTTTCCTGGTTTTAAAATTTTATATTCATTGCGAGTGTTTATTTTAATGCTTCCTTCCAATAAAGTTGTCCTGGCATCAGGTTCATCATCATATGCATTGATATTAAAATGAGTACCCAATACTTCAACCTGGGTTTCATTGAATAATACCTTAAAGGGTTTCAGTTTATCTTCTTTTATTTCAAAATAAGCTTCACCCGTTATGGATACCTGGCGATCATTTCCAGTAAATGAAACAGGGAAAGTCAAAGATGAACCAGCATTTAACCAGACTCTGCTACCATCTGCTAAAGTCATATCAATTACGCGGCTTCCTCTTGGATTGGTAAGCGTATTATAAATCAGTTTCGCCACAGAGCCTTTACTATCCATTTGACCTTTTGTATAAACTATCTGACCATCAGCCAATTTTTTTACCTGAACAAAGCCTTCCAATGCAATGGTGCCACTTTTAAAACTATCAAGGTATACCTGCTGCCCATTAGCTAGCGTAATTGTTGCCCGGCTTGATACTGGTGCTTTTATATCTTCCTGGCTGGCAGGTGTTTGAACAATATCATTTTGTATTTCCTCTTTTCCCGAAAAAAAATAATATCCCCCAAGTCCTATTATCATTATAATGGAAGCTGCTGCTATCCACCGCATCCATGATCGTCTTGAATTATCCGCTAAGCCTGGATTTATAATTCTAGTTTCCATTCGATGAACAGGAGCTTGATAATTGTTATTCCCAAGAATGGACAATAAAATTTCTTCGGATTTATCAGGAGAAATAATCTCCTCCGCTACATCCAATTGTTCTCCCAATTCCAAAATCATTAATTCCAGCTGTTTCGGATCCGCCTCGTTTATAAGCTTCATAAGTTCCGCTCTTTGTTCGGGGCTGGCTGTTTTGTTATAATGACTTAGAAATAATTCTTTAAATCTTGAATTGTCCATAAAATTGCAATCGCTTTAATTCAGGACAAATGAAAATCTTAAAAAGGGGGAAGAGCGTGAAAATATATTTTATTGAAGGAATAAAATGAAGAGGGCTGCTACAGACAGGCGTTTCTTTACATATTCACTGATATTTTTAATAGCCAGTTCAATATGTGTTTTAACGGATTCCTTACCAATACCTATTTTATCTGCGATCTGCTGGTATGTTAATCGCTCATGTCTTGAAAGAAGATAAACTTCTTTCTGACGTGTCGACAGATTATCAATGGCTTCATCTAAAAGTGAATAATAAGCCGACTTGTAATCCTCGCTTTCAGCTGGTTTATTTTCCAGCGTATATTTTAAAAGTAAATCAAATTCACGGGCTATTTTTTTAATAGCATTTAACGCATGATTTTTTGAAATCACCAGTAAATAAGCTTTAAAACTCCTTATTTCATAAAGATTTTCACGGGTTTGCCATATTTTCAGAAAAACATCCTGAATGATTTCCTCAGTTAATTCGCGTGAATCTGTTATCCGGAATATATGTGTGGCCAGGAAAGGTTGAAACTGGTAGTATAACCTGCGAAAGGCATCCTCATCACCCCGAGCAACCCGGCGCAAAAGTTCTTGTTCGTCATATAACGAGGTTTCGGTCATAGGGTAAATGTAGTAAAAAGATAAAATGGATTTTAAAATTTTGAATGTTGAAAGTTAAGATTAAATAACCTAAAGCC
>CAMPGG010000155.1 GCA_946885335.1 uncultured Chitinophagaceae bacterium | reverse complement strand
CAAAACCCGTGGCACAACAATTGTAAAATAAAAATCATATTTATTTTCAACTTGCTTTTTACGTAAGTTGAATTGAAGGGGTAATTTTTAACTGGATAAATAATTTAAATGGCAGCAAACGAAATGAAGAATACAAATGAACCAGGTTTTGTAAAAAAAGTTTGGATAACCGGCTCCATATTCGCATTGATTGTTGTTATATTATTATTGGTTAAAGCCACTTTTAATGTTTTTCTATTATTGCTGGCCGGATCATTAATAGCAGTTTACTTCAGGGGATTAAGTTCACTCATACAAAGAAAAACCGGTTGGAAACCTGGAATCAGTTTAGCCATATCCATTGCCGGAACATTCTTATTGATCATTACTGTTTTTTGGCTGATCGGTGCAAAACTACAAACACAAATTGCTGAACTTTCTGATACACTTCCCAGTACAATAGAAAATGCAAAAGCACAGTTGATGAAAAGTCCGTTTGGACAAAAAATTGTAGAAAAAGCGTCTTCACCTGAATCTATGCAGAAAGCGCAATCATTAGCCGGACGTGTTTTTCAATCTACGTTTGGTGTGTTTGGCGATTTATATGTAATTCTTTTTCTTG
Source organism: uncultured Chitinophagaceae bacterium (assembly GCA_946885335.1). The sequence continues at coordinate 7,246 of CAMPGG010000155.1, read as the reverse complement.
GAATATTTTTTACAGCATCACCTAAATTATACCGGGACGGAATTATTCAACTGGTTCCCAAAGGAGGGCAAAAGAAAGCAAAAGATGTGTGGTCGAAAGTTGGTGAAAATCTTCAAAAATGGTTAAAGGGTCAACTCTTCGCTATGTTTGTCGTATTTGTATTAACCTCCATCGGGCTGTTAATACTTGGTGTTCCTATGTGGTTAGCATTGGCTATCATTGCAGGCCTGTTAAACTTCATTCCTAATTTCGGACCCATAATCGCCATGATTCCTGCAGTTTTAGTTGCATTAATGCAGGGACCTGGTACGGCTGCTATTGTTGCGGGAATTTATATTCTGGTACAGGTGACAGAAAGCAATTTCATCACACCGATGATTCAGCAAAAACTGGTCAATATTCCCCCGGCACTAATCATTATTGCGCAACTCCTGATGGCGCCATTGACCGGCGGCTGGGGTTTGGTGTTAGCCACACCATTAATGGTCATTTTAATTGTGTTGGTAAAAGAATTGTATGTAAACAACCAGCAAACAGAAAGCAGCTAAGGATGCTGGTTAGATTTCATTTCTTGTATTGCCCTGGTCAGCATTTTAATTTCTGCTTTTAGTTCTTTTAAAGAATGTTCACTGGCAATGGGCGCATCTTTTTCTTCCGCATCGCGACCAATGAAAAAAGATGCAAGGGTAGCCGTTACATAACCAAATATGCCAAAACCAAATAATGCCAGCAAAAAGGCCAGGCTACGGCCTTCCGGTGTAATTGGCCAGTAATCACTTCCGGCAGTGATGATCCGCATGGCTGTCCACCATAATGCCATACCGTAATTTTCAAAACCAGGGTTAGGATTTTCAATGGCATACATACCTGCAGCTCCTGCAAATGTTACTACTAGCGCTAACAGTGTTACATAACCGAAAGCTCTTCTTTTCATCGTGGCACCCAAACTTTTCATACTCCTGTTCAGCGTTGAAACAATTCGAACAAGACGAATGCCTCTTAAACCTCTCAGAAGCCTGACAAAACGGAAAATGCGAAAAACTCTTAATGCAGGTATCAACAGCGAAACGGCGGTAAGCCAGTTTTTTTTGAGAAATACTATTTTGTTTGGTGCTAATATAAATTTGATAATAAAATCAATAATGAATATGATCCAGATAGTAATGCTTGCATATAATAATGTTTGCTTAAGTCCCCAGATCAATTCTATAATCAATAAGATCAACCAAACAAAACCAAGCAGGATCATTGGCCCTTCCAAAACTTTCTCAATGGATACAAGCAGTTTATTTCTTTCTCTTGTTAGTTGTTGTGTCATGATTATGTAATTGTAAAATGATAAAAGTTCAAACAGTTATTTATATTATTGTGAAGTTATGAACGCATTAAAAATATTTATTTGTAATTTAAGCTCAATGAAAAAATCATTAAGTTATTTATTAGTGTTATCAATTGCAGTGGTATCTTTTGCTTGTACATCATCTAAAACAAATACGAGTAAACAGGATTTTCAATACAAACCAGACGACCAGGCTTTATACGATACCATTGTGCACCTCGATAGCCTTTTCTTTCATGCATACAATACCTGTGATGTTAACCTGGCAACCTACAGCGATTTTTATGCGGAGGATCTTGAGTTTTACCATGACCAGGGCGGCTTTTCAAATTCAAAAGCAGAAACCGTTGAATCAACAAAAAAAAATGTTTGTGGTAAAGTAACAAGAGAACTTGTAAAGGGGAGCATTGAAGTTTATCCCATAAAAAACTTTGGCGCCATTGAAATGGGATTACATCGTTTTAAAAATAACACACAGGCGGCAGACGTGCCTTCGGAACCTGGCAAATTCGTGATCATCTGGCAAAATAAAAATAATGAATGGAAGATCAGCCGGGTGATTAGTTTGCATTGATCAATCTTTTTATCAATAGAAAATATAGTTTGAATTTGAAAAATTTATCACGGAAAATTATTAAGCTTTTTTTATTTATTCTTCTGGTGCTGGGAACAAATATATGTTTGATGGCACAGGAAATTACCAGGCTAGATCAAAGCAAGATAACATTTGATTCATTAAATAAAAACATTGAAGCATTGATGAAGGCGGCTAATGTTCATGGATTAGCCATCAGTATTTTTAATGATCATCAGCCCGTTTATAAAAAAACATTTGGTTATAAGAATTTTCAAACCCGTGAACCTATAAAATCAACCACAAATTTTTATGGAGCCTCCTTAAGTAAAGCCGTTTTCGCGGTTTTAGTTATGAAATTGGTGGAAGAGGGGGTTTTAGATTTAGATAAGCCATTGCAGGAATATTTGCCCAAACCAATCTATGAATATGAACCATTAACCAAATGGCACGATAACTTTAGCGATTTAAAATCGGATACTTTATACCAAAAGATCACAGCAAGAATGTGCCTGGATCATACTTCGGGATTTCCCAACTGGCGTTGGTTTGAAGAAGATCAGAAACTCCGGGTCAAATTTGAGCCCGGATTAAAATACAGTTATTCAGGAGAGGGTTTGGTTTACCTGCAAGTCGTTTTGGAAAAAATGTTGGGTCGTTCATTGGAAGATTTGATGCAGGAGAAAATATTTATTCCACTGGGTATGAAGAATTCTTCCTACACCTGGCAGCCTGGTTTTGAAAATGATTATGCTTTGGGGCATAACAGCAAAGGTGAATTATATCAAAAAGATAAAGATAACGAAGCAAGATCTGCCAGTACTTTGGAAACAACATTGGATGATTATACGCTTTTTATCCAGGCAGTTTTGCAAAACAGTTTACTTAAGAAAGAAACAACTAATGAAATGTTCAGACCACAGATCAGGATAAGGTCTGTTCAGCAATTTGGGTTAAACAGTTTGCGTGATTCCACTGCTAATGATGATATTAATTTGAGTTATGGATTAGGCTGGGGTTTATTCAACACGCCATATGGGATAGGTGCGTTTAAAGAAGGGCATGGAGATGGGTTTCAACATCACTCTTTAATATTCCCGGGTACTGGGACAGGGATATTAATAATGAGTAACAGTGATAATGCTAATAGTATCTTCAAATACCTGCTTGAAAAAACCATCGGAGATATCTATACGCCCTGGTTCTGGGAAAATTATATTCCTTTTGACCAGGTAATCAAATGATGCACAGAAGTGGATCGATAATAAATTATAAAAAGGCATAAGGAGCAATATGTTTTTATTTTTACGGTTCTCATTCTTTTGAAATAATCAAAAAAAGTTCAACAAAAATTTTGCAAGATGAATATCAAACTTTCCAGTGTAATGGTAAATGACCAGGAGAAAGCTTTTAAATTTTATACGCAGGTATTGGGTTTTATTTTAAAATCAGATGTACCTGTTGGTGAATATAAATGGCTGACGGTTGTTTCGGAAGATGATCCTGAAGGAACAGAATTGTTATTGGAACCAACGGGATTTGAACCTGCTAAAACATATCAGAAAGCTTTGTATGATGCCAATATTCCTTTAACCGCATTTCATGTAAATGATATTGATATGGAATATGAAAGATTATCAGACCTGGGTGTGATGTTCATTATGAAACCAAATAGAATGGGCCCCGTAAAACTGGCCGTTTTCGATGATACCTGTGGCAATAAAATTCAATTGATTCAGGTAATGGAAAATGAATGATGGACATATCGATCATTGATGAATGAAATAACAGCAGGCTGACAACCTAACTAATTGTTAATAGTCATTCACATCATTTATTCTTTTTAAAGGAAGCTTATTTTTGAACAATGAAACGACTATTCTTTACCCTTACTGCATTTCTTTTTGTTTTTACTTTATCAGCGCAGGAAAAACCGGAAGGATTATTCATTAATTCAAAGGCACCTGATTTTAAGGCTGTAGATCAAAATGGAAACAGCATACGCTTAAAAGATATGGTGAAGAATGGTAACGTGGTCCTGTTTTTTTATAGAGGAAATTGGTGTCCTTACTGCAGCAGGCAACTAAAACAATTGCAGGATTCGCTGGAACTTTTTGTTGAAAAGGGTGTGCAGGTAGTTGCCATAACACCGGAAAAACCGGAAGGCATTTCAAAAACCATTGAAAAAAGCAACGCAACATTTCCAATTATACATGACGAAGAAGGCAAGATCATGAAAGCCTATGATGTACGTTTTGCGCTGGATGAAAAATCAGTAAGCCGTTATAAAATGTCAGGGATTGACCTGGCTGCCACCAATGGTAAAAATGGAACAAACTTACCTGTGCCTGCAGTATATATCATTAACAAAGAAAATACGATTATCTATCGTTATTTTAATGAGGATTATAAAAAGAGGGTTTCTGTAAAAGAGCTGCTTTCTAACCTGTAAGATACATTTTCATTTTTCCATTACTTCATCACCAGCTTGCCGATTTTTCCATTGGCGCCGGCAAGAAACATCGTTAAACCACCTTTGGCGAACCGAACAACATGAAAACTTTCTTCACTGATCAGCGACCAGTTACGGCCACCATCATGCGAATAATCAACTCCTGTTAAGCCACAAGCCACCACATCCTTTTTACTAAAAAATTCTACACAACTCCTGTAACCATTGGGCGGAGTTTCAGGTGCCTGCCATGTTTTTCCTTTGTTATTTGAATAAAAACAATTTTGGGTTTTCAATGAATCATTGGCAAAATCACCACCCACCACAATGATGCGATTGCCTCCATTACGCCGGTAATTATCCCATATAGCGATTGAGTTTGCCCCGGTTGTTTCTTTTCCCTGTATAATAGGAAGATCAATGGGCTCGCCTTTCCAGAACATCCTGGATTTTAATCCACCTGTTACAAAAACAGCTTCATCCCGGTCCAAAACCCTGATGTTTGTTCCGCTTGCTGCAAAACAGGCTTCTCCTTCGGCTGCGGTTGGTAAGTTTTCTTCAGGAACTTTTTTCCAGGTCGATCCGCCATCAAAACTGCGTGCAATAAAAAATTTCCCATTGATCGGATCTCCCAGTACAATGCCAGCCTGTTCATTCCAGAATTCCATTGCATCTAGAAACATACCTGCAGTTTTATCTTCAAAAACCACTTTCCAGGTTTCTCCGCCATTTACAGTTTTTAAAATATAAGCAGGTTCGCCAACGGCCATGATTACTGCAGTAGTTGCATCAAAAGCTTCAATATCCCTGAAGTCATTTTTTTCAAAGCCTTTTACGGTTGTCCATTTCCAGTTTTTACCGCCATTTAAAGATTTTCCGATTGTACCGTTGCTGCCACTGACCCAGATCACCTGGTCATTGACCACACTTAATCCCCGCAAACTCGTATTGGTTCCGGAAGTAAGTACTTCCACACCCAATTGAGCAGAGGCCATCGATGTAAAAAAGAAAATAGAAAGGATGTTGCAAAAAATGGCTTTCATAAATACAGGTATTTATTCAAAAAGCTAATGTAAAGGTTTGATCTTATATTTTATAATCATCAATAAGGCTTCCTGTTTAATAGAAGATTTTTTACAATGCCCGGCCGGTCCGAAAGAATTGTATGACCCTCATTTTCCAGCATGATAAATTCGGGGTTGCGGGCATTAACCAGCATATTTTGCAGGTAAGTAAAATTGGAAGGATGTGCCAGCCAATCTTTTGCACCCATCAGCACATAGGTTTTGCTGCGTATTTTTTTGAGGTGAGGTTTTAATTTTCTCATTTCTCTTTTATGGGCAGATTTTTCATCGCTGGTAACCGTTAAACTGCGTGGCAGCCAGAAATTTATCAAACTCAATTTTGCCATATAAGAAAACCAGAACATTTTTTCTGTTGCCGGATCAATTACGGGTGAGACCAGGTAAAGTTCTTTAACCAGCAAAGGATTTTGTGTGGCAAAAGATGCCACGATGGGAGCCCCGTACGATGAACCAACCATATAAATGGGTTGACCCGTATGGTTGTATTCTTTGACGATCTTTTCAAGATACCGAACATGTTTATCAATGGACGGCAAAGCGAGTCCATAATTGGATTTTCCAAAACCGACCCGGTCTACGGAGATCATCCGGAAATTTTTTTGTAATGCGGTATCATCGAGCAGGGCCAGGCTGCTGTACCAATTTCCCGGTGCGCCATGAACAAAAATCAGCAATGGCTTTTCTTTGTTTCCGGTTATTGCGTGAAAGATGTGGTAATTCTTATAACTAATATATTTAAGCTGGGGCTTTGACTTTTTGTCTTTATAGTGTTCCTGTATATCCTGGTCCGTTAGTACATACACGGGTAATTTGCAGGAAAGAATAAAAAAACTAAAAATGATAAATAGGGTAAAATTTATTCGCATATCAGGTTAGAATTTACAAAAATTATACCCGGAATCCAAACATAAATACTGAATCAGGTATTTTAACCGTTATAGGAGAGTCCCTTTCGTTTATTGAAATAATTGTAGTTTTAGCTTAAAATATAATCTGTTATATGAAGCGTAACCTTATTCTTTTGATTGGATTTATTACTTTTTTAGGCTTTACTTCTTGCCAGAAGGAATACAGTGCTGAAACTACCGATACACCTGCCACCGGCTCACTTCAAAGTGATATTACTTCCGAATGCCTGCCCAAAACTATTGGTGGTACTTTTGTTGCCGGTAAAACTTTGAACGACAGCAATTATATTGATGTCCAGATTAACGTTACCAATCCTGGTGTTTATTCCATTGTTACCGATACATTAAATGGCTATGCATTTAAAGGTTCCGGTTTTTTTAACGATGCCGGATTAAAAACGGTTCGTCTATTGGGTAGTGGTACGCCATTATCTGCTGGTAATAATTTATTTGTTGTAAGTTTTGATACCAGTTTCTGCCTTGTCCAGGTGGTTGTTTTACCTGCCGGCGCCGGTGGACCAGCTAATTTTACTTTGCAAGGTTCTGGCTCCACTTGTTTGAATTACAGCGTGGCTGGTAATTATGTTACCAATGAAGCATTGACGGCTTCAAATACAGTCAGTATTGGTGTTAACGTTACTACGATCGGAACGTATAGTGTGACAACAGCTGCGGTCAATGGAATTACTTTTTCAGGAACGGGAACTTTGAGTAATACGGGTCCGCAGACTATAGTTTTAACCGCATCCGGAACACCGGTAGCAGAAGAAACTTCCACGTTTACTGTTTCTGCTGGTGGAGCAACTTGTACGTTTGATGTGGTAGTTACTGCCACAGCGGTTGCAGGGGACTATTATCCCAGGACGGCAAACAGCAACTGGACTTATG
>CAMPGG010000154.1 GCA_946885335.1 uncultured Chitinophagaceae bacterium | reverse complement strand
CCATGCGATTCCATGCGGCTGGCAATGTTTACTGAATCGCCCCACAAATCGTAGCTGAATTTTTTTCGGCCAATAACACCCGCAATGACCGGCCCGGAGTTTATACCAAACCGGAAGCCAAGCTTTATCCCGTTAAATTCATTTTGTGCAACATAGTCACGCATTTCAATGGCCATGCTGGTGAGTGCAACAGCATGATCGGTACGGGTACAGGGAACTCCCGCCGCTACCATATAACAATCACCAATAGTCTTTATTTTCTCCAGCCTGTATTTCTCCGTAAATGAATCAAACTTTGAAAAAACTTCATTGAGCAGTTCCACTAATTGTGTTGGTGCCAGGGTTTCGGACAATGGTGTAAAATTCACTACATCGACAAACAAAATACTGGCTCCTTCAAATTGTTCTGCAATGGTGCGATGTTGTGCCCTCAATATTTGCACTATCTCTTTCGGCAGGATGTTTAACAGCAGGGATTCTGATTGTGCCTGGAACTCATTTTTCTTGCCAACAAAATAATATACCATCAGAAAAATAAGCGAACCCACAGCAACCAGGTTGATAATAAAAAAGAAATTGATTTGCGCCGGGGTGATATTGTTTGGAAAACTTACCCATGGCTGCAAAATACCACTGATAACAACTAATGCGATATAAGCAACAAACCAACGCAGTGCCTTTGATCGTTTGTCAAAAAGCATGGCACCTAACGGTGAAATAAGCGACCAGAGAATGACCGCACTGCCATTAATAAAGCCGCCCAATGCAAACATCAATGCACAGGGAAGCAACAAGATCAATAGCAACTGGCTGAACCGGAATACCTGGAACTTAGCAGTAACGCCGAAATAAATAATACTAAATAGTGAAACAAGAGAATAAGATAAAGGGATCATTCCGGCAACCTTCTCCCCCAGGTATATATACATAATACCCCAGGCCGCGCCGGCAATGATAAAAGGGAATGCACAAAGGACCAAAAGCGCTTTTTGTAATTTAACCTCCTCACTGTCATTTGGACTTGAGCCTATGCTGGCAATACGGGTAAATAATTTTTGGATTGCCATGGTAATTAATCTCCTGTAACGCTGAGGTATAAGTGTAATTTAATCCAACTCTAACTTTATCCCATTATTTAAGAAATACCAAAGGGCACCGCCAAACAGTCAATTTTACGATTAAGAGAACTTAAGGAAAAATTACCTTACTGAAGTGTCACCCTGGCATTAACTTCACCTATGGGTACACGTGAAGATTTCTTTAAAAAAAATTTAATCACATAAGCCTCTCTGGAATTCCACGTGCTAAAGCAAATTACTTCAACTACTAATCTTCGGTAAAATATTATTTAACGGGATTATGCATATTATAAATCAACAGGCATCGACATAATAATTGGCTCCAACACGGTATGCCTGGCTTTCACTTCGTTGTTTTGCGGATCCTGGATAATAGCTGCAAGCTTTTCCAAATCATTAACTTCAATAACCAATACAACTGATTTGGGGTCATCAGTATCCTGGAACGTTTTAAAACCGGATATAGCAGGAGCAAATAAATCTACCCGATCCTGGTGGCCTTTGAGCCATGCATCAAAATCACCAACTTTGTGACGAACTACAATTGTGGGCATAATTTTAGATTTTAAAAATGATAGATATTATTGGATAATAATCAATATAAATTTGAGTACTCACTTATCTCTTTAATCCTGCTTCAAATCTTTTCCTGTTACCTAAATAATACCAACGGGGCACCGCCAAATCAATCGATTAGTTCTGATTTCGCAATTGCACACCGTTGGAATTAAGATTCAAATTAAAAAGAGATGTTTCTCAAATCAGGGACAAGTGATGTTCGGATTAAATGATGCGAAAATACCAGATGGATTGTGTTCGTATAACCACACATGCAGGCTCCAATGATCTGCAGGAACCGGTGTGCCACCCACATTAAAAGGCTGATCGCCAAACATGGGGGCAGGCTGACCAACATCAATAATTATATACTCTACCGCTACGAGTTTGAGATTACCATCAGGGCCAGTTGCATAAAGTGCCACCTCAGGTTTCAGCGGATCAAAAACCGGGTCAACCAAAGATTGATTTGCCCAGTGGTAGCCCATGCCGCCAAGTCCCGGAACGGAAACACAGTGATCGTCTGGCTCGTAACCGGCTTTGATAGCCTGGGTGGTGGAATGAAATCGTGCAGTAGCCTGTCGAACAGATTTTAGCAATGCTGTTTCGGGCATTTTTGCTTCTTCAACAGCGGATGTTGGTTGCTTTTTAGCAGTGCTGGATAATACGTTCTCTTCCGCAGTTTCACTTAATGCATCCTTTTGGCATGATGAAAATAGAAGCATCACTGCAGAAATTAGAACCGTGCCGAAAGTTAGATTCATTTTCATTGTTATAATTTTTATGTGATAAAATGAAATCCTTCTTTTGTGCGGGCACGAAGCAGGTAGCGGGTTTACTTCTATACTAAGTTACAAGAATTGAATTTACATAAAGCCCCGGTATACTACAAGATTTTATGCAGGATAATTTTGATAACCAAAGTTGAATCTGGCGATACATTTGGCGGATAAGACTTTCGTTTAACCAATTCCGGCGGCGCTATTAATTTTCGCACTTCACCAACCTGCATTCCTCTTAATCCTTCATCGACACCTTTGGTTGCCTGTTGCCCTCCTATTAAAACCTTTACCGGTGTTGTTGAATTTTCATTTGAATAAAGTATAGTCCCGTTGAGGTATGAAGTGGTTTCAAATATCAGCACTTCCTGTCCTTCTTTTGCTTTTTCGCCGGTTCCCTTTTTCAATATGGTATACATCAGTCCCGAGGGAGTTTTTATATAACTGCCAGGTGATAAGGAATTAGTTGTTTTGATTTTATTCGTACAACTAAATGTTATAAAAGAAACCAAAATATAAAATGGCTTCATAGTAAAGGGCTTAATTGTAAAAAGTATGTTGAGGTAGTTTTAAAAATCCACGTGAATTAGATTGTTTAGAAAATACAAATTCGATTAAACCGCCTTGCCGACACAAAAATCTGTTAGTCTTAAGTAATGACTTTTAAATTATTTCTTTTGCTCAACATCCTGCCAATAAAAATAAATAAAACGGAAACCGCGTAAAAAAACAATAATAAAAAAAGGCCATTAAGTAAGGTTTGAGAAATACCTATCTCTGAAACATTTATAAAAGGATAAGGATAGAAACCGGAAAAACTTCCCCTGGTTAAAATGTAAACCAGGTAAACAACCGGGTAAATCATCCACTTAAATACTTCTTTGTAATGAACAAAAAACTTCTTTTCAAAAAGATACCAATAGCTGATGACCAGTAGTGGATTTACCGAATGTAACAATTCATCAACCACCATTTGCAAGCCTGTTGGCTGCCAGATATGTCTTAGCAAAACCTGGTACACCAAACCTACAATAGTAATATAAACGGTAATAGCCGTTAGCAATCCGGCCTTATCCAACTGATCTCTTCCCAGGGCTTTGATGGTAAAATAAACGGCAACTAAAATATTGGTCAGGATGGTAAAAAAGCTAAAGAAACGAATAATGGTTTCTGTAACAGGAGCAACCCTGTTTTCGATGATCAGGTAAAATTGAGCCAGTACTGCAAACCACACAATGATGGCGAACAGGATGGAAAGATTACGCTGTAAGATATAATTCATTCAGAAAGGAAATTAACAGGTAAAAGATATAACCATTTTTCTTCCCTAAAATTTTAAATATGCCGGTACCGGTAAATTACTAACTCTCTGTTTTATCCTACATTTGTGTTTCAGCCACCCCACCCCGTTAGTCCGCACCTGCCGGCACCCTTATCAACTTAGGCATTTGATTAGTCAATTTAACGGTTAAGATTCTAATTGGTTCGATTCATTTCGTAAATCAATTTAAACTATGGCTGATATATTTATTAGCTATTCGGGTGAAGATAAAACCAACGTAAAACTAATTGCTCAATTGCTTGAACAACAAGGTTGGTCTGTTTGGTGGGACAGGCAAATTCCCATAGGTAAACAATTTGATACGGTTATTGAAGAGGAATTGCAAAAATCCTGCTGCGTCATTGTGGTTTGGACGCATCGCTCCGTTAAATCTGAATGGGTAAAAAATGAAGCCAACGAAGCGGGCCATCTTGGCAAACTGGTGCCTGTTTTATTAGAAGATGTTCCTATTCCCCTTGCATACAAAAGAACGGAAGCAGCCATACTTACTGACTGGCAGGGTGAAGAAGATCACCCTGAATTATTAAATTTATACAGCGCTGTAGATACAACCATCAAAGATCAAAAAGCAAAGAAAGCTTTAGATAGTACAACACCTTCGAAACCTGTAGATAAAGAAAGAAAACATATTCCATGGGTTATTCCAACCTCACTTAAAACAAATATCATCATCGCCATTTCAGGATTCATCATTTCCATTCTGGCCATTTATTATTACCTGCAAATGCAGGAGAAATTATCTGACCAGTTGGACCAGCGAATCTATTACCTGATACTCGTAGTTTTTGGTATTGCAGCCAGTGCGGTTGTCTTTGGGCTGATGAATTCCTATGCCAGCCTGAAGGGAGAAACATTAAATAAAAAATTACAATTGGCCGGTCCTATTGTCGGCGTGGTGCTGACGGTATTTGGCGGGTTTTATATTTCTCCCGATCCTATGGAAAAAACGGTCACCATCAGGGTATTTGACAAAAACAAAAAACCGGTTACGGATGGTGATGTAAAAATTTATCTGCCGGAATATATCAGAACCCAATCGATAGATAAAATGGGACAGGCTTTGTTTACAGGCATTCCGCAACAAAGTATAAAAAGCAGGATAAAGATTGAAGTTTCAAGCCCTGGATATTTTACAAAACACTATGATACCGTACTGAATAAACAAGGAAACCTTGAATTGACATTACCCTTGTCTGATGTTGTTATTATTTCGGGCCAGGTAAAAAAAGCAAACGAAACCCCTATCAGTGATGTGGAAATTAACGTTGATGGTACCCGTTATGTAGCCTATTCTGTCAGCAATGGAACTTATCAACTCAGGCTGGAAGAATATACGCTGGGCGATGAAATAACCATTACCACCATGCATGGTGGCTTTGAAGATAAAACCAGGTCGCTTAAAATAAATGGGCCGGAGATTAAGGATATTGATTTTGTACTGCAACCAGTAGGTCAATAAAATGGGATAAAAGTTGTTCTGTCCAACCCCGTGATGATGCATGATTAATGCGTTCCCTCATTCATAAAAATGCATTTCATTACTAACCATTAAAACCTTTACTATGCAAAAGTTATTTTTCTTAACGGCCATGCTGCTTTTTTTTGAACATGTAAATAGCCAAAACCTGATTATTAAAGGAAGGGTTCGTTGTATGAACCAAAGCGCCCATTCTACCAAAGGAGCAGAGAACATCATCGTAGTTCCCACCTTCAAACCTTCACGGTCTGCTATTACAGCTTCCAGTCCTTCCGGGTACTTTGAATTCAATACGGGCATTCCATTGGCAACTTTGCAGGATAAACAGGTTAACGTATATGTTGTTTCCCGTTGTGCAAGCTGCAAGGATATTGTAAAAAGAGTCTTTGTATCAGAAGACCAGGACAGGCAAAATAAAGATGATTCAAAATCTTATGTTACTATTAAACAATGGATGCTTGCCAATAATTGTGAAGAAGTGGAATTAACACCATTCCAGGCAGACAGTATTTTGACTGAAATTCAAAAGCAACCCGAACAAAAACTCAGTGAGCTAACCAATGCAACGGCTATTGCAGGTACGCCGGCTTTATTAAATCTTTTAACAACACTTACTAATGTTGTGGGGGTAATACCTCCCGCAACAGGTACATTCAATGCTATTGAAATTGGAGACGGTAAAATAAATTATGGACAATTCCTTTTTGCATCAGCCATTTCCCACACTGCCAGTCCCGGGTTTAATTTTGCACCATCCAGGGATATGAGTGAATCGGTATTTTGGAATCCATCAGCTATCCCATTTGGTAATAAAACATATAACATCAGCTTATTGACTAATGTAAAGAACAATGGTAAATTAAGTGCATCAGCAAAACTATCAGACAAATTTTCAATTGGTGCAGGCGCCATTTATACAACACAGGATGAATTCAGGTTTGTAAGGTTTGCTAAACAAGACCCACCAAACTCCTCAGATTCGGTTGCATTTAAATTAAAAGAGTACAGTGTTCATTTCAGTCCTGCATATAAAATAAATGACAAATTAAGTGTAGGCGCTTCTGTGAAATCAATCTGGCAGGACTTTACCATACCGGTCAATGTAAATATTCAACAGCCTAATGAGATTACCAATGACTTTTCTTTCCAGGATATCAAAGAACAGTATTTTGATGTAGATGTTTCGATTTCTTACCGCGTTAGCAAATCATTCCAGGTTGGCATCAATGCCATGAATCTTGCGGGAACTGAATTATATGCCGATGCATTTCTCCCCGGTGCAGAAGCAACCGCTCCCATACAAAACCAACGTTCTTTCGGATTAGGGCTGAATTATAAATACCAGCGGTTCAACTTTGGAACGGATATTTTATTTACTGAAGATGATTTCTATGATGCTTCTATTGGCATCAATTATGTACCATTTAATGATGCTTTAATTTCTGCGGGCTATGCCATTAATCAATCCAGTTATTCACTGGCTTTCCGGTTAAAGCATTTTCGTATAGCTTATATTGATGACAATGACTTTTTAATCAATGAAAAAAGAAAAGGTAAATCAGGTATTTTGAACGGCAGGCTCTATAGCGGGTTCTCGTTTAATTTTTAATTCAACTAAAGGCTTTTAACTGATCAAAAAAATGAAAATAACATGATTAAAAACTGGAAAGGATTGTTCATTAAGGTGTAGTGAATGTGCAAACTCATATTTTTTTGAAGGAAGGAAAAAGCGTACATTAGACCAACGCTTTTTTCTTCCTTCCGCTATGCTTACACAACAATCTGTACAAGATTAACTACCCTTTTTATCAACTACAAAATCTTGTATTATGTTAGTCATCGCTCAGCACACCATCAGCAACCCGGATGCGTTTTGGTCAACCGCAAAAGAACTTACATCCCAGTTACCATCATCCTTAAAACTTCATTCCGTTTATCCTTCAGAGGATATGAAAAGCGGTGTTTGTTTATGGGAGGCACATACAACCGAAGAAGTGCAAAAATTCCTGGATGATCATACGGGGAATTCAGCTAAAAATGTTTGCTACCAGGTAAATATTTCTGCTGCTGTAGGATTACCTGAAGTAAAAGAAAATTTCCAGTTCATTAATTAATGGATCATTAGTCTTCTTCAAATTCCATTTGCGTGTTTCTTACCTGTGCAATTCTTTGCGTCCAGTTTTTATAGGATATAAAAATCATTGCCAGCATGGTTAATACCATACCTGCCAAAATCATATACTTACGATTGTTGAAATCAATGGTGGAAGTAAAAAACAACATGACCGAAGTTCCAAACAACAAAGAAGTTAAAATGGAATAGAACGCCAGTTTTTTTAATTTAAAAAAATACCTGTTTAATGAAAGTGTAAGCGTATTTTCTATAATAGGATTAAACATGTTGATGAGCCCCAGAACATCGTTCCCTATAAAAAGCAATGCGCTGGCTACCAATAAAACAGTAACCCACAAAGGTTTGTTTTCACCATCAAAGAAATCATTATACAAAATGATAAATGCGGTCAAAAAAATGATTTCAATAATGAGTTTTATGCCGATTCTCCTGATTGTTGGATGATGGCTGATCTTTGTCATCGTTTCTAATTCAGTCATGTTCTTTTTACCTGCGCCGGAATTTTGCCAGCTTGTTTTTAATTCATTAAGGTTCATGGTAATTAATTTAAAATGTTTATAAGTTTTGATTTTATCCTGTTAATGCGTACACC
>CAMPGG010000153.1 GCA_946885335.1 uncultured Chitinophagaceae bacterium | reverse complement strand
AGGATGACAGGGTTGAATGAGAAATCAATAAATCCCAGTTTGTTTTTGTTTGATCAGTTCCAATGCTTTTTCCAACTTATAATCACGGCCTTCTTTAATGGCCTTTACAGAAGGAAAGACTTCCACATCGGGTTGTATTCCGCGTCCATCTTTTGGAACCGTTTTATCCATTACCAACCGGAACAAGGGTAGCCTGAACCTGATCTTTGTTTCAGGCAATTTTACTTCAGGTATCAGCCAGGCGGTGTTTCCATATGCACCACCGCCGGTTTCTTCACCGACGATAGAAACATTCGGCTGGTCATTTACTACCTGCGCAAATAAAGTACTGGCTGAAAAAGAATTACCGCCCGTAAGCAGGTATACATTACCGTTAAAATGATTTTTCTTTTTGGGCTTGAACAAATGTTTTTCAAAATAACCAAAATGATATTTACCATCATCCTGTTTTTTGGTCATAAATAACATGAACAGGTAATTAAAAAAATGATCATTTATCAACCGGGCATGTTTACTTTTTCGATTAATCGCATACAATGAATCCGCGACCCGGAATGGCTTATTGCTGATATATTTAGAAAGCAGGGTTGAATTGCTTACACTGCCGCCACCATTACTGCGCAGATCGATCACCAGGTTCTGCGCTTTATTCTTCCTAATGGATCGAAAAGATTTTTTAATGAATTTATGAATACCAAAATTTCTTCCGAATGAATGTAATTGCATAACCGCCGTCCGGTTATCATCATACATTTTCAGGTTGCGGATATTATTGCGACGTTCCTTTTTAGTTGTTCTTTCCCGTGGGGGTCTTTGAGCGGCACTTTTTTTTGTTGTATCTCTTACCGGGATAAAAGACCTGATAAGCGTATCCTTTTCCTGTCCAAAGGAATCAATAAAAGAAATGGGGATGGTATGACCTATACCAAAAACCGATCGGTAAGTAGTGCCAAACCCGCTGCGACTACTCAAAGACTGCAGTTTATTGGTCATATTGTAACCGTCAGAGGATAAAAAGCGGGTAAGGGTATCCGTTAATTCAGAAAAACGTTTTCCATTGATGGAAGTAATTACCGTTCCGCGTTTTAACACGGAGTCCCGCCGGTTCAGGTTATCCACGATCACCATGGTATCGGGCCATAATTTTAAACTTAATGGAAAGATCCGCATCTGGGCGCTGTCCCTGGAACGTCCGCCATTTGTTAACAGCGAAGTATGACCGCAATTGATCCTGGCAATTACATAATTCAGTATTTGCCTGAACTCATAGCCTTTTAAAGAATCCCTGATTTGTTCCTTCCCCCAGTTGAAATAATGGTCCATGCTGTCTTTGGGGGTGTACCAGTAAAGACTGGGATGTGATTCTTCCAGCACAGACTGGAACAGGTTGTAATCTTTGTGGAGGTCAGCAGCAGCAAATTTTTTATCAGGACTAAATCCTGCTTTTCCTGCAACACAACTTTGAAATATAACCGCAACTATGCACAATACCAGGGTCAGCCTCATATTCACTCAAATATTATACTATGATTTTAAATGGTTCCATCCCTGTGCGGTGATGGCTACTTTATTTCCACCCTTGGTATGCAACATGGGTTTTTCTGATTCGTCAACCATATAACCAATTACATGGATGTCTGCATATGGGGTTAATTTTTCATAATCATCCTGGTTGATGGTGAACAACAGTTCATAATCTTCACCGCCATTCAATGCACACATCGTAGGGTCCAATTCATTTAACCGGAAGGCCGCCTGCCTGGTTTCATCTATTATAGGAATTTTTTCTTCATACAATACGCAGCCTAAATGACTTTGCGTGCAAATATGCAACAGGTCCGAGCTTAATCCGTCACTCACATCTATCATGGATGTGGGTACTATACCCGCTTCAGCAAAAAATTCAATAACATCCTTCCGGGCTTCGGGTTTTAACATGCGACCGATCAAATATTTTTCATTTTCAAAATCAGGTTTTACACCGGGGCTTTCTAAAAAAATTTTCTTTTCTCTTTCCATAATGGTGAGACCCAAAAAAGCGGCGCCCAGGTCACCACTCACACAAATCAAATCGCCTTTCTGCGCGGTACTTCTTTTTACAAATTTATCAGGGGCTACTTCGCCGATGGCCGTGACAGAAATAATAAAACCTTTTTGCGAAGTGGATGTATCGCCTCCCACCAGGTCAACACCATATGCATTACATGCGGCATGTACGCCTTCATAAAATTCATCGAGCGCCTCCAGTGAAAAGCGGTTGCTAATGGCAACGCTCATGGTAATTTGCGTGGGAATGGCATTCATCGCATACACATCACTGAGGTTTACCACCACACTTTTATAACCCAGGTGTTTTAATGGAGTGTAAATAAGATCAAAATGTACTCCTTCAATCAATAGGTCTGTTGTAATGACTGTTTGTCTGCCAAAATGATCGATCACCGCGGCATCATCACCCACTGAAAGTATGGAAGATGCATTATGCAGTTCAATATTTTTTGTAAGATGATCAATCAATCCAAATTCACCTAAAGAAGAAATTTCCGTCCGCTGTTCCATTAAATAATATTTTCTTGTTTTATTAAAGGATAAAATTGTTTAGGCGTTTAGATGTTTAGTTGTTTAGATAAAATACTAAACCTCTCAACTTATCAACTATTCAACTCTTTAACCATTCAGCCACTTCACCATTTCATCATGTATTAATCCGTTTGTCGCCAATATTTTTGGTTGATAAGGAGAATATTTTTCACCCGTAAAATTGGTCACTTTTCCACCCGCTTCTTCAACGATAAAATAACCGGCGGCGCTGTCCCAGGCTTGTAGCTGGTGCTCATAAAATCCATCGAAACGTCCGCAGGCAACCCAGCACAGGTCTATCGCTGCTGAACCTAGCCGGCGAACCGGAATTCCCTGGCGGATAAATTTTTCAAACAATTGCAAAGGTCCATTGGGTTCATCCAAATAAGTATAAGGAAACCCGGTTACCAGGCAGGCTTTTAAAACAGATGTTTCCTTGCTAACCTGTATTGGCGACCCATTCAATGAACTGCCTTCTCCTTTTTCAGCAAAATATAATTCATTTAAAAAAGGACTATATACCGCACCCATGATCATTTCACCATCTTTCTCCACACCGATCGAAACGCAGCAAATGGGAATGCCATGCGCAAAATTTACGGTTCCATCAATCGGGTCAATGATCCACTTCATGTTACTGTCCATCACAATTTCGCCACATTCTTCACTTAATATAAAATGATCCGGGAACTTATTGTGAATGGTTTCAATGATGGCTTTTTCAGATGCATGGTCAGCCTCCGTTACCAGGTTGTTGACTCCTTCTTTATTACTGATATGAAAAACAGTATTGTAATAACGCTGTAACTCCGCGCCTCCTGCATGAATAGCCTCTATTAACGTATTTTTAAGCATGCGCAAAGATAATGAACCCATGGAGAGTGTTTTACCGCAAGCAATAAATGGGTTAAAAAGAGAAAAAACTATTTTCGTGCGTTTTATGTCCAAATTGCTGGTTCACCCATGATCTTATCTGTTGTTATCATAAACTATAATGTAAAGCATTTCCTGGAGCAATGCCTGCTTTCCGTGGAAAGGGCCCTGGAGGGTTTGGATGCTGAAATCATTGTGGTAGATAACCAGTCAAAGGATCATTCCCTGGCTTACCTGAAACCGGTTTTTACAAAAGTTCAATTTATTTGTAATAAAGAAAATGTTGGTTTTGCCAAAGCCTGTAACCAGGGCTGGGAAATTTCTTCGGGGCAGTACATCTTATTTTTAAATCCTGATTGCCTGCTCCCGGAAGATTCGCTTCACACATGCATTCAATTTTTTAAGGATCATGAAGATGCCGGGGCAATCGGCATACGCATGCTGGATGGTCATGGTGTTTTTTTGAAAGAATCTAAAAGGGCTTTTCCATCGCCGGGCACTTCATTTTTTAAATTAACCGGTTTAGCCAAATTGTTTCCGCGATCCAAACTTTTTGCCCGTTATCATTTAGGTCATTTAGATGCAAATAAAAACCAGGTGGTAGATGTATTGGCGGGTGCATTTATGATGGTTCGCCGGGATGTGCTGGAAAAGACAAGTGGCTTTGACGAGATTTTTTTTATGTATGGCGAAGATGTGGACCTCAGTTATCGCATACAAAAAGCGGGTTATAAAAATTATTACCTGGCTGATGCGGAAGTGATACATTTTAAAGGCGAGAGTACAAAAAAGGGAAGCCTGAATTATGTGCGCATGTTCTATAATGCCATGCGCATTTTTGTAAAAAAACATTATGGTGGAAGCAAAGCAGGGATCTTTAATTTTTTTATTCACCTGGCAATCTGGTTAAGAGGCGGCCTTTCTGCCATCAGCCGGTTTTTTAAATGGCTTGGCCTGCCTTTATTGGATGCTATCCTGATTTTGTTTTCATTTCTTGCCATCAAAAAAATATGGACTGGTTTTGTAAAGGTTGATATGGAATATCCTGAAGGACTTTTATGGATTGCTTTTCCTGCTTTTACCGTTTTGTATTTATTAACCGCTTATTATGCCGGTTTGTATGATAAATTCTATAAACGATCAGAACTGGTAAGTTCACTGCTTATTGCAACACTGGTTTTACTGGCATCTTATTCTTTATTACCGGAAGCTTTTCGGTTTTCAAGGGGTATTGTTTTTTTTGGTGCCATACTGGCGTTTATCCTGATCAGCATTTTAAGATGGATATTAATTTCAAAAGGCTTTTTAAATAAGATCCATGATTCCGGTGAACCTCATTTGCTCATAGTTGGCTCGGTAAAGGAATATGAACAGGTGATGCGGTTACTTTCAAAAACCGATCGCCGCGAAAAAGTGTTGGGGAGAGTAGCTGTTGTACAGGGAGATGCCTCCGGTACCGGCAGCTGGCATACCATCGGTAAATTATTTCCATCGGTACCAGCCAAAGAAATTATTTTTTGTATTGGCGAATTATCCGTTAAACAAATAATGAGTGTATTAAAGCAGGTGCCCATACATGTTAGGATTAAATATCATTTTAGCGAGAGCCGCAGTATTGTTGGCAGTGATTCAAAAAATGTTTCAGGAGAATCTTTAAGCCATGAGAATAGTTATAAATTATCATCACCATATAATAAAAGATTAAAACGATTGATAGACGGTTTTACCGCACTGCTGTTTTTAATTAGTTTTCCATTGCATTTTATTTTTCACAAGCATCCGGGAAAATTTTTTAAAAATTGTTTTAAAGTATTGACAGGTCAAAAAACATGGGTGGGATATACCGTTAACAGTTATGCGCTTCCGGCATTGAGGAGTTCTGTTTTGGGCAGCAACGGGCAACCACGGAATGTTTCGCAGCCCTTACCAGTTGAAAGCCTGCATAAAATTGACGAATGGTATGCCCGGCATTACGAACCGGTAAAAGATCTGAAATTGATCTTTCAACATTATACAGATCTTGGCAGCTAAACCCACCAAACCAACATTACTTAACTTTACTCTCCCAAAAAATAATTATTGATACTGAATGGCTATAATTCCAGAAATAAAACTTCCTAAAGCAATTGCATCGGCTCTTTGGTTATCCCGCAAAGATCCACGAAGTCAGCAGGAAAAGGTTCTGAAAAAATTATTGACAAAAGCCCGGTTTACTTCTTTCGGTCAGCAATACAGGTTTGATGATATTTTGATGAAACAGGATCCGGTAAAACATTTTCAGCAATGGGTTCCGGTACACGATTATCAAAAGATCTATGATGAATGGTGGATACAAACACTCGATGGTGTTCCTGATGTAACCTGGCCGGGAAAAATTTATTATTACGCATTAAGTTCCGGCACATCTGAATCTGCCAGTAAATACATACCTGTAACAAAAGATATGTTGCGCAGTAACCGGGTTAATTATTTGCGACAGCTTTTAAGTTTGATCAGTTATGAAAAACTTCCCCGCAATGCAGTAACCAAAGGTTTCCTGATGCTGGGTGGAAGTACTGATCTGCAAAAAGGCAAAGCGGGTTGGTATGCAGGAGATCTGAGCGGCATCCTGATGAAAAATAAACCGTTTTGGTTCCAGACGTTTTATAAACCGGGTGGCCGCATTGCCGCCATGAAAGATTGGAACCAGAAATTGAGCGAGATAGTGGAGAATGCAAAAGAATGGGATATCGGTTATATTGTAGGCGTGCCTGCATGGTGCCAGATGTGCATGGAAATGGTGATTGAACATTATAAAGTAAAGAACATACATGAAATATGGCCCAACCTGGGATTTTTTGTACATGGCGGTGTAGCCTTTCAACCCTATAAAAAAGGTTTTGAAAGATTGCTGGGTAAACCCATTGTGTACATTGAAAACTACCTGGCCAGTGAAGGGTTTATCGGTTTCAAGGATAAGCAAAATGCAAAAGGCATCAGGCTTGTGTTGAATAATAATATATTCATGGAATTTGTTGCCTTCGATGAAAAGAATTTTGACAGCGAAGGAAAAATGGTTGATAACCCTGTAACATTTTTGGTTGATGAAGTGGAAGAAGGAAAAGAATACGCTTTATTAATGAGTACAAACTCCGGTGCATGGCGTTACCTGATTGGTGATACCATCCGGTTTGTTGATAAAAAGAGAAGTGAAATTGTGATCACGGGTCGTACCAAACATTTTTTAAGTTTAGTGGGCGAACACCTGAGCGTTGACAATATGAATAAGGCCATTGAAATGGTCAGCAATGAATTAAATATTTGTATTCCTGAATTTACAGTGGTCGGCTTGCCTTACGAAAACTTTTTTGCGCATCAATGGTACATAGCTACCAATGATGAAGTAAATGCCGATGTATTAAAACAAAAACTGGATCAGTATTTATGCATATTGAATGATGATTATGCAGTGGAAAGAACAAGTGCCTTAAAAGATGTATTGGTTAAGGTGTTGCCAGAAGATACATTTTTGAAATTCATGGAATTGAAAGGAAAAGTTGGCAGCCAGCATAAATTTCCAAGGGTATTAAAAGGAAAAATGCTTGAAGACTGGAACAGGTATTTGTCGAATGAATGAATACATATTTAATCCACTTGTAAAGGTGGGTTTGGCTTTGATAAATATGATTTGAATGATTGAAGCTTTGCTGAAAGGATTAACATTGGGATTATTACTGAGTATATCAGTAGGCCCGGTTATATTCTCCATCATAAAACAAAGTTTAAATAATGGTCACCGCGGTGGGCTTGCATTTATCATTGGTGTGTCCATCAGTGATATTGCACTTGTCCTGGTCAGTAATGTGTTTACCGAATTGTTTACCAGCATTAACGAACACAGGCAAATTATTGGCATTGTGGGCAGCCTGTTCCTGATCGGTGTTGGTGTATATTTCTTATTCTTTAAGAAAGTAAAAGTTGATGAAGGCGGTAAGCAGGTATTTAAATTTCGCAAACGCGATTACATTAAAATCGTTGTATCGGGTTTCCTGATGAATACATTGAACCCCGCGGTTTTTATTTTTTGGCTTTCTACATCCACCGCTTTTATCATTCATTCCATAAATGAAAGACTAACTATTTTCATCACCTGCCTGGTTTTTGTTTTTACGGCCGATTTTGCCAAAGTAATGCTGGCGCATAAAATTCGCAGCCGCTTAACAGTTCACAATATTCATATCATCAATCGCGTAAATGGAATCATACTGATTGGTTTTGGACTTGTCTTGATATGGGGCCTGCTCTTTTATAATGAAAGATTGAATATGGCTGTATAATTTTTCCCTTGCATGGGCTGCATTCAAAAACCATTTACCTATTTTGTGCACCCATAAAAAGTGTAAAAGAATTAGATGATTGAAATTAAAGTTTCGATTATTTTTTTCTCACTTTGAAGAATTCAATAAACTATAAAACACCAGGATGAAAAGAAAGGGATTGGTTCCGCGTATGTGGCGATTGTTTAAACGCATATTCATCATTTTATT
>CAMPGG010000152.1 GCA_946885335.1 uncultured Chitinophagaceae bacterium | reverse complement strand
TCCATTGATTCTGAAATATGGTGGAACCGATTCCACTTTTATGGAAACTGAAGATGAAGTGAAGGTAATATTGCCTTTGGTAACAGGTTATGCTGCTAACCCGGTAAAGCATGCTGCTAATGTTACAATCAATGGCACAGACCTTGATCTTGTAAAAAAATTATTTTTTACAGGCGTTCCTGAAGCAATTAATTCCGCTGAATTTGTTTCTCAAAGCGCTGATCAAATAGTTGTACAAGTTCCCGGCGCTGCAATTAACGGTGCTATCACTCTCGAAGCTGCATCTGGGGTACAAACTACATCAGTTGATAATCTGAATCTTGTATGGCCCGCCGTAACAACTATGGCACCAAATCCAATTGATCCGGGTGCTGATCTTACCATTACAGGAACAAATCTTGACCTGGTTACATCTGTCACTTTCGATAATGCACCAGCAGTTACCAGTTTTGTCAGTCAGTCTGCAACGCAAATAAAAGTAACTGTCCCCATGGGTGTATTAAGAGGACAATTGGTTCTCGGTATATTGAATTCAACGGTGACTGTGCAATCGCCGGATATTTTAGAAATAACCGGAAGTGTTCCACCGCCCACCATTGCATTTCCATTTTATACAGATGCCGTTACATCTAACTGGACCAGCACAGGCTGGATCGGTGGAGGATGGGGAGGCACTAAAAATTATGATAACTCTTCACCGGTAAGAGAAGGAACCAAATCAATTAAAGTTGATTATGTTGGTGGTTGGGGTTCTCCATTTCAATTGGGTGGAGCCAGTATTGATCTTACTCCATACACAACATTTAAAATATCCATTTATGGGGGTGCCGGTAGTGGTGGTAAAAAGGTGAATGTTGGTGTTAATGGAGCAGATAAATACACCATCACAGTGGTCGAAGGTGAGTGGACGGACTATTCAATTCCTATTGCAACACTAACTGCAGGTACTACCATGAATGAAATTATTGTAAAAGAATTCAATGGGTCAGGCGGTTTTACGATTTATCTTGATGCCATTGGCTTAAATTAAAAAGTTTATTATAAATACCAGGAAGCCCTGGTTCATCAACGGTTTTGTGTGAACCAGGGCTTTTAATATACCTGCTTCTTTTTAATAATAAATATTGAAAACTGCATTGATAAATTTTCAAGACTCCGGGTTTACTATTCAAAGCTTCTTCAACAAATAATGAAGTATTTATTTTTTATAATTTTTGGGTTGACAGGATTTTCACAGGCATTGCGCAGCCAGGAATTTACGCATACTGGTAACAGTGAATCTGTCCGGTCGTTACCGGTTGACAGGCATGCTACGAATGAAACGGTAAACCTGTATAATAATTTAAGAAAGCTGGCAGATAAAGGCATTATGTTCGGGCACCAGGACGACCTGGCTTATGGTGTAAAATGGAAGTATGTTGCGGGTAAGAGTGATGTGAAAGAATTGGTGGGTGATTATCCCGCAGTGTATGGATGGGAGTTAGGAAACCTGGAACACGATTCTTTAACTAACCTGGATAGTGTGCCATTCAATAAAATGAAAGAATTTATCCGGGAAGCATATGCAAGAGGAGGTGTTAATACCATCAGCTGGCATAACGATAACCCGGTAAATCTTGCATCAAGCTGGGATACAACACATGGTGGTGTTGCATCCATATTACCCGGTGGTTCAAAGCATGACATGTATAAAACATGGCTTGACCGCTTAGCAGGTTTTATGTTGGATCTCAAAGGAAAAAAAGGCGAACTGATACCAGTTTTATTCCGGCCATATCATGAACTGACTGGTAGTTGGTTTTGGTGGGGAAGAGATTTTTGTACACCCGCCGAATACAAATTGCTTTGGCGTTTTACCGTTGATTATTTACGTAATGTAAAAGAAGTGCACAACCTGTTGTATGTGTACAATACCGGCGATTTTCCATCCAAAGAAGTTTTCCTGGAACGCTACCCCGGAGATGACGTAGTGGACATGGTCAGCTTTGACAGTTACCAGCACGGTGACCCGTTGACTGATTCATCCTTTTATAAAAAAGTAAATTATTGTTTAACGGTCCTGGAAGAAGTTGCCAAAGAAAAAAATAAACTGGCAGCCTTTGCTGAAACCGGCTATGAAAAAACACCTTATAAAAATTGGTGGACAGAAGTGCTTGGCAAATTATTGAAGGATCGTAAACTTTCTTTTGTATTGGTTTGGCGAAATGCAGGCTTAATGCCTAATGGCAATATGCATTATTATGTTCCGCAAAAAGAAGATGTTTCAGCAGAAGATTTTAAAAAATTTTATAAACAGGAAAATATATTGTTTCAAAAAGAAGTGGCTAAAGAAAAACTTTACCAATAGTCAAAAGTTTTTGATAAACACATACGCATGAACGTTATATGAAGCTGCAGTTATTAGATATCCTGATCATTTTAGCATACCTCCTGGTGATGGTCCTGATAGGATGGTATTTTCGTAAGAGGGCCAGCCTGAATAAAGAAAGTTATTTGTTGGGTGGAAAAAAATTACCCTGGTATTTGCTCGGTCTTTCCAATGCATCCGGCATGTTTGATATTTCGGGCACCATGTGGATGGTAACGCTGGCTTTTGTGTATGGCTTGAAAAGTCTCTGGCTTCCCTGGTTATGGCCGGTTTTTAACCAGGTATTTTTAATGATGTACCTCGCCGTCTGGCTGCGGCGTTCCAATGTAACAACTGGTGCTGAATGGATGGTCACCCGTTTTGGAACCAACCGCGGTTCTTCGCTGGCACAGGCTGTTATTGTTGTTTTTGCCATTTTAAGTTGTCTCGGCTTTTTAGCATATGGTTTTGTAGGCCTGGGAAAATTCGTGCAAATTTTTATTCCCTGGGAAGCCGTTGAAGCTTATATCCCTTTTACCATTTCACCTGAATTTGTTCCTCATTTTTATGGTATCGTCTTTACGCTTATTTCAGTGATCTATGCTATCCTGGGTGGTATGAGTTCCATTGTTTGGGCCGATGTGGTCCAATACCTGATCATGACCGTTGCTGCCATCGCTATTGGCGTAATCGCTATGAACCAGTTAACGATGCATGATTTAGTAGTACCTGCGGGATGGGATTCACCGTTTTTTGGTAAAGAAATGGGGCTTGACTGGAGCAACATTATTTCAGAAGTCAATACAAAAATTCAAAGTGATGGCTATGAGCCGTTCAGTATATTCTTTTCACTCATGCTGGCCAAAGGAATATTGGCAAGCCTGGCAGGTCCTGCGCCCAATTATGACATGCAAAAATTGCTATCAACAAAATCTCCTAAAGAAGCAGCTAAAATGAGTGGCTTTGTAAGCCTGATTCTATTGCCAACAAGGTATTTAATGATCATGGGTTTTACGGTGCTGGGACTTTTATTTTACGACCAGTTGAACCTGGAAACAGCGGGTATAATTGATTTTGAAAAAATATTACCGGCAGCTATTAATTCATTTGTTCCGGTGGGCCTCATGGGTTTATTGTTAGCTGGTTTATTATCTGCTTTTATAGGAACTTTTGCCGGCACACTGAATGCTGCACAGGCATATATTCTTAATGATATCTACCTGAAATATGTTAATCCCGCAGCTTCTGATAAAAAAGTATCTAACATGGGATACCTGGTTGGAATTGTTGTTGTCGCTGTGAGTATAGTAATGGGATTTTTTGCAGGAGATGTGAACAGTATTCTGCAATGGATCGTCGGCGCTTTATATGGCGGTTACATTGCCGCGAATGTTTTAAAATGGCATTGGTGGCGTTTTAATGCCAGTGGTTTCTTTTGGGGTATGATGACAGGTATTATTGCAGCTCTCGTATTTCCTTACATTTTTACTGGCGTGCCATTATACAGCTGGCCATTATTATTTTTAATTTCTTTTGCCGGCTCCATTATCGGTACTTATCTCTCGCCACCAACAGAAAGAGAAGTATTGAAAGCTTTTTACAAAAATGTAAGACCCTGGGGATTCTGGAAACCGATTCAGATAGAAGTTATGGCTGAAGATCCCGGTTTTGTTCCCAATAAGCGATTTAAACTCGACATGTTCAATGTAGTACTTGGCATCATCGGTCAATGCTGCCTAACACTCATTCCCATGTACCTGGTATTATGGATGAAAATGCCTTTGATCATTACCGTTAGTATACTTGCTGTTATCATTTTCATATTAAAGAAAACATGGTGGAACAAGTTGGAAGATGAGCCGGTGACCAATAATTTAACAAGCCGCAAGGCAACAATAAAAGAATACGCATGAGTACGAAATTTGAACAGCGGCTGAAGGCATTGGAACATGCATATCGCCAATTGGTGGTTCAACAAAATGTGAAATCAGAACCGGGTAACGGCATTTTCGACAGGTATGAACGGCCGGTACTAACGGCCATGCATACGCCAATATTCTGGCGATATGATTTAAACAGGGAAACCAACCCGCATTTAATGGAGCGGTTTACCATCAACGCCGTTTTTAATTCCGGGGCCATTAAGTTTCGCGATAAATATATTCTCGTTGCAAGAGTGGAAGGTGCGGACAGGAAATCTTTTTTTGCCATAGCCGAAAGCCCGAATGGAATCGATCAGTTCACATTCTGGGATTATCCTTTGCAACTGCCTCAAACAAATGATCCGGATACCAATGTGTATGATATGCGACTGGTGCAACATGAAGATGGCTGGATCTATGGTTTATTTTGTACAGAACGCAAGGATCCTGCTGGTCCACCAGATGACCAGTCCGCCGCTATTGCGCAATGTGGCATTGTAAGAACAAAAGACATGCAAAACTGGGAACGTTTAAGTGATTTGAAAACACCATCTCCCCAGCAACGTAACGTGGTTCTGCACCCGGAATTTGTAAATGGTAAATATGCTTTTTATACCCGTCCGCAGGATGGTTTTATAAATACCGGCAAAGGTGGTGGAATTGGTTTTGGTTTAAGTGATACGATTGAAGATGCAATTGTGCATGAAGAGTTCGTGATAGATCCAAAAGTTTATCATACCATTTATGAAGCCAAGAATGGTTTGGGCCCTGCACCCATCAAAACGGATAAGGGCTGGCTGCACCTGGCACATGGTGTTCGCAATACGGCTGCAGGTTTACGTTATACTTTGTATTTGTTTATGACCGATTTAAATGACATCAAAAAAATAATTTACAAACCTGGCGGATATTTCATGGCACCGGAAGGTGAGGAGCGGGTGGGAGATGTATCCAATGTTTTATTTTGCAATGGCTGGATTTTGGATGATGATGGTACTGTATTTATTTATTACGCTTCTTCCGATACAAGGCAACATGTAGCAACCACTACATTGAATCAATTAGTGGATTATGTGATAAACACGCCGGCAGATGGCCTGCGTTCCGGTGCTTCGGTAGATACATTGAACCGGGTTATTACTAACAACCTGGCACATGCGCTGCATCAACCGGAACAAAAGGAACTTTCGCATATTCAATGATAACCGGCATGTGTAAACGATTTATTTTCTATGTACAAAATTTTGGAAGAATACAGTATAGCGTGTAACAGGGAATTAGAAGATATTCTTCGTTTTTGGATGGACCACACAATGGATGATGTGAATGGTGGTTTTATCGGGAAGATAGATCATGGCAATATAAAATATCCCGATGCGCCGAAAGGGTCCGTTCTCAACAGCCGGATACTTTGGACCTTTTCAGCTGCCTATTCACTCACAAAAAATCCTGCTTATTTATCCATGGCAGACAGGGCATACCAATATATTCTGCAACATTTTATGGATAAAGAATATGGCGGTGTTTATTGGACGGTCCAGGCAAATGGGGAACCGTTGGATACCAAAAAACAAATCTATGCATTGGCATTTGCAGTGTATGGGTTAAGTGAATTTTATAAAGCATCTAAAAAAGAAGAAGCGAAGGAAAAGGCGATTGAAATTTATCATTCCATTATTCAACACAGTTATGATGTAAAATTGGGCGGGTACCTGGAAGCTTTTAGTTTTGACTGGAAGCCAATCGATGATCTGCGTTTGAGTGATAAAGATGCAAACGAAAAAAAGACCATGAACACGCATTTGCATGTATTGGAAGCTTTCGCTAATTTATACCAATGCTGGCCGGATGCTGATTTGAAAAAGCGAATCACTGGGCTCATCGAAATTTTTTTAAAGCATATCATCTCCTCAAAAACGAATCATCTTATTTTGTTTTTTGATGAAAAGTGGAAAGCCAAATCGCAAATTATTTCTTATGGACATGATATAGAAGCCGCCTGGTTGATCCAGGAAGCCGCAGAAGTGGTGGGTGATGAACAATTGGTTAATAAAGTAAAAGAGCGTTCATTGCTAATTGCAGCGGCTGCAATGGAGGGTCTTGATGAAGACGGTGGAATATGGTACGAGTATGATTATGAAAATGATCACCTGGTAAAGGAAAAACATTCATGGCCACAAGCAGAAGCGATGATTGGTTTTTTCAATGCCTGGCAAATCAGTGGCGATGAAAAATGGTTGCATCTTAGTCGTAACAGCTGGCATTTTATCAAAGACTTTATAAAGGATAAAAATGGTGGAGAATGGTACTGGGGTGTGAATGAATTTCATGCACCCATGACAAAGGAAGATAAAGTAGGCATCTGGAAATGTCCTTATCATAACAGTCGTGCATGTATTGAAATAATTAAGCGGGTAAATGAAACAATAAAGGAGAAAAACTGATGAAAGTCCAATTGCTTAAAGAAACATTTTTGAAAAGCATCTTTTTTTTATTTGCGTTTTTCTTTTTTATACAAGTAAAAGCGGAAATCAGGCTGCCTGCTATTTTGAGCGATAACATGGTACTGCAACAACAATCTTCGGTTAAGCTTTGGGGTTGGGGTGATCCTACGGAGAAAGTTTTCATTACCAATTCGTGGAATAATCAAACAGATTCAACCATGGTTGATCAGAATGCCAAATGGATCCTGCATATTCAAACACCAGCTGCAGGCGGACCTTTTACCATTACGATCAAAGGAAATAATACCATAGTACTCAAAAATATTTTAATTGGCGAGGTTTGGGTTTGCTCGGGGCAATCGAACATGGAAATGAGTTATAACTGGGGCATACCGCAAATGAAAGATGAATTAGCTGTTGCTCATAATACTGCTATTCGTTTTTTTACCATTCCAAAATCCACCGCAAAATATCCGCAGGAAAATGGAATGGGTACATGGTTACAATCGGATTCGAATTCGTTAAAATCATTTAGCGCAGTTGCTTATTATTTTGGAAAGAAATTAAATGCAGATTTGAATGTTCCCATTGGATTGATCAATGCCAGTTGGGGCGGTACACCTGCAGAAGCCTGGACACCCGCTGAAATAGTTAACAATGATCCGGTATTGAATGCAGCGGTACAAAAACTGCAACCAACAAAAGGCTGGCCCGTTATTCCCGGTTATGCTTTCAACAGTATGATAGCGCCGCTAACTAATTTTCATATTGCCGGAACCATATGGTACCAGGGCGAAAGCAATACGGGCACCGCAGCTTCTTATCAAAAATTATTTACCAGCATGATCAATGCCTGGAGAAAAAACTGGCAAAATGATTTTCCATTTTACTTTGTGCAGTTGGCTCCATTCAATTATGGCAATAACCAGGTTGGTGCATTACTTAGGGAAGCACAAACAATAACATTGGCTCTACCCAAAACAGGCATGGCAGTGATAACAGACCTGGCCGATGATACAACTGACATACATCCAAAAAATAAACGCGATGTAGGTTACAGGCTAGCTTCATTGGCATTGAAGGAGCACTATGATAAACCAGTTACCGCTTATAAAAGTCCTGCATTTAAAAGCATGGTAAAAGATAAATCCAAAATCCATTTATACTTTGATGATCAGGTAAAAAGTTTTAAGATAAATGGTAAAGAAGCTTCAGGTTTTTTTATAGCCGGTGCGGATAAAATATTTTACCCTGCGCAGGTAAAATTTAATGATAACAGCATGGTGGTTTGGCACAAAAAAATAAAAGACCCTGTTGCTGTACGTTATGCATTCAGTAATACGG
>CAMPGG010000151.1 GCA_946885335.1 uncultured Chitinophagaceae bacterium | reverse complement strand
ACAATCAACCAGTTAGGGAGAAATACTTACAAGGTTAAAGAGTTGGGGTGATTATGCATAAAAAGCCTGGATTTCATTCTTTTATAAAACTTCCCTGGTTCACTACCTGAATGTAATTTATAATTGACCGGGGAGGCACCCCGTATAATTGCAGCATTTCTTCAATTTCTTGTCTTGAAATTCCAGAAATTTTCATGAGGTAACGGATCTGGATTTCCTCCGGATTGGAATGATGTACATAAAATTCTTTGGAAACTTCGTTTTTCATTTCAGGGATAGGATTTAGTTCTCTTGATAAATATCAACGAATATAAAACACAAAAAAATTTATGACCACAGAATTTTCAGCTGGTAAAGGAATTTGCTAATGAATGATATAAGGGTTATCAGGTGAAAACTCTTATTCAATATTGTGCAAACGATTGCGTAAAATAAACGACAAATCATTTAGCCAGGTACTGCTAATTTTTAAAGTTAATCACCCTTAAGAACTACTTTTATCATTTAATAATAATAGCGGCTAGTGGAGGTAAGTTCAAAGTAAGCACATAATGCGCTTCATCATCTTTTATAAATGATGATCTTATTTCGGGATTGAAAACATTCCCGGTTCCGAAATATTCTTTGGCGTCGCTGTTAAAAATTTCTTTTGTATATTTTTTTCCTGCAACATGTATTTCCCAATCATTGCGTACCACAGGTGTCATATTCAACACAATGAGCAGGTCATCTTCCACATTAATCCCCCTGCGTTTAAAAACCACAACGCTTTCATCATAATGGTTAAGATCAACCCATTCAAATCCATCAATATTGAATTGATTCTGATACAATGCGGGTTCGCTTACTAATAAATGATTCAGGTCTTTTATACAATTTTTTAAGAGGTTATGATTTTCATACTGAAGTAATGACCAGTCTAGTTCTGATTTGTAATTCCATTCTGAAGTTTGCCCAAACTCATTTCCCATAAATAAAAGTTTGGCACCCGGATGTGTCCACATATAACTGTATAACAATCGCAGGTTGGCAAATTTTTGCCACTCATCACCCGGCATTTTATAGATCATCGGGCTTTTGCCATGCACAACTTCATCATGACTTAAAGGAAGCATGAAGTTTTCATCATAATAATACATCATGCTGAATGTAAATTTATTCTGAAGATGCTTCCGAATAATTGGATCCGCTTTGAAATAATCAAGCGTATCATGCATCCATCCCATCATCCATTTCATACCAAAACCCAAACCATCCGCAAATGTGGGTTTTGATACACCCGGCCAGTCCGTTGATTCTTCAGCAATGGTTTGTACATCGGGGAAATCCCTGAAAATAGTTTCATTCAGGTCTTTGATAAAAGCAATGGCTTCAATATTTCCATTGCCACCGTATTCATTTGGTTCCCACTCTCCTTCTTCTCTTGAATAATCCAGCTGCAGCATGGAAGAAACTGCATCCACCCGGATTCCATCAATATGAAATTTATCAAACCAGAAGATGGCACTGCTGATGAGGAATGATTTTACTTCACCCCGCTTATAATTAAAAATGTAACTGTTCCAGTCAGGATGAAACCCTTTGCGCATATCCGCATACTCATAGGTGTGAGTACCATCAAACATGAACAGTCCATGTGAATCATAAGGAAAATGCGAAGGCACCCAGTCCATAATAACACCTATGCCTGCCGCATGTAATGCATCAATCATACGCATAAGTCCCTGAGGGTCGCCAAAGCGGGAAGTAGGCGCAAAAAAACCAGTGCACTGGTAACCCCAGCTTCCATCAAACGGATGTTCCGTAACGGGCATCAATTCTACATGGGTAAATTCAAGTTCTTTTACATATGGAACCAGTCTTTCTGTAATCTGGTCATAGGTATTATATGATTCCTCATCATGTGGATTGGGTCGCATCCAACTGGCTAAATGCATTTCATAAACACTCCAGGGTGCATCTAACGAATTGTGTTGTTTCCGCTTTTTCATCCATGCTTCATCCTTCCAGTCATAATGCAGGTCCCAGGTAATGGATCCGGTTAAGGGTCTTTTTTCCCAGAAATGTGAGAGAGGATCTCCCTTGTCAACCGCTCTTCCCTCAAATCCCACGATGTGATATTTATAAGTTTCACCCAAATTAAATTTTGGTATAAATCCTTCCCATATACCGCTTTTATCCCAACGCGGAAATAATGAATGCGCATTTTTATCCCAGTCATTGAAATTACCTATAACAGTAAGCGCAGTTGCATTGGGGGCCCAAACGCAAAAATACATGCCCCACACGTCGTTTATTTTAATAGAATGGCTTCCAAATTTTTCATAAATACGGTAATGCGTACCCTGTTGAAAATTGGTTACATCCTCTGCCGTCAATAAACTAAAATTCCATACAGGTTTGGCTGTATCTATAAAATGGTTTTCCTGGTATTCTTTAATAATAGAATCAAAAGGTTGATTATGAGTATCCTGATCTTTTTTATTTAATTTCTCCATAATACTCTTTTAGTCAAATTTTATAAAAAACATATACCATCGATGCATTACAACTTACATTTTTTTAACGAATAATAAGCATTCATATCATTCAATAAAATGACCAGTTTCAATTTTATGCTATAGTTTTATTTCTTAACTGCAATTGAAATCACCATTTTGAAAATTCACTGATCAAGAATTACTACTATGCCAAGACTAACAATATGCCTTATTGCATTATTTCTATGCATACAATCGTTTTCCCAACAATCTTCCATTAAAGGCGTACTAACAGATACTGTAAGTGAAGCCAGCCTTCAAAACACAGTCATATCCTTGTTACGAAAATCAGATTCTGTTTTGGTAAAATTTACCCGTAGCAATAAAGAGGGAAATTTTTCAATGGAAAAAATACCCGCTGGTAATTTCCTGATGCTTGTAACACACCCATATTTTGGTGATTTGGTGGAAGAATTAACCATGAAACCCGGCGAACCTTTAGACCTTGGAAAAGTTTATATGACACCCAAAAGTAAATTACTGGCCGAGGTGATTATTAAAAGCGGCTCCCCTATTCGCATCAAAGGTGATACTACTGTTTATACTGCTGATAGCTTCCAGGTACGGGCAGGCGCAAATGTTGAGGAATTGTTGCGACGATTACCAGGTATACAGGTTGACAAGGATGGCCAAATAATAGCTATGGGTGAAAAAGTAAAAAAAGTATTGGTTGATGGTGAAGAATTTTTTGGTGATGACCCAGGCATAGCTACAAAAAATATCAGGGCAGATATAGTAAAAGAAGTTGAAGTGTTTGATAAAAAAAGCGAACAGGCGGATTTTACGGGTATTGAGGATGGCGTTCGGGACAAAACCATCAACCTGAAATTAAAAGACGATAAAAAGAAAGGTTACTTCGGAAAAATTGAAATTGGTGGTGGTCTGCCGGATTACTACAACAATTCCATAATGGCCAATTCATTCAAGGCGAAAAGAAAAGTTGCCGCTTATGGTATCATGAGTAATACGGGTAAAACTAACCTTGATTTCAGGGATGCCCAAAATTATGGCGGCAGCGATGGCTTTGAAAGCAGCATTACAGATGATGGTGGAATGATGATCATGTACTCCAATGAAAATGATTTTTATGGCGGTAGAAATGGTATTCCCAGGAACTGGAATGGCGGCATACATTTCAGCGATAAGTTCAATGAAGGAAAACAAAGCCTGAATAGTGGTTACAAATTCACTAAAGTGAATGCACCAGGTGGCAGCAGGACCTACAGCAACACTTTTTTGCCGGATACCAGCTGGTTTAATAATAATTTCAACTCCATGTATTCTTCCCGCATTCAACATGCACTGAACCTAACGGTGGAGACTACACTGGATTCTAATAACTCAATAAAATGGACCAGCCGTGGAAACACAAATAACACCATTAATCAAAATAATTATTACAGTGAAGCCATAAATACAAATGGAAAATTTATAAATAATAATACCCGGACTAATAATAACAAGGCAGACAATAAAGCATTTAATACGACTTTGCTATGGCGTCATAAATTTAAAAAAGCATCCCGTACGCTGTCTATTAACACAGATTTCAGAATCAGCGATTCAAAGAATAACGGGCAGTTGTATTCGCTTAGTAATTTTTATGACCAGGGAAATTTGTTTGATACGGACACTATCGATCAGCAGAATATCCGGAATAATTCTTCAAAAAGTTTGAGTTCCAAAATTGCGTATACCGAGCCATTAAGTAAAGAAGCTTTTATGGAAATCAGTTATGCTGTTAATTATTACAATAATAATAATGATCGCATTTCAAATATTATCAGCAGCACTGGTAAATATGATGACACCATAGACTCTTTAAGCAATTCATTTACATTCAACAGGTTTGTACATTCGCCCGGCCTCAATGTAAAATGGAACAAGAAAAAAGTAAACGTGTCCATGGGTACAACTGTTGGTCTTAACCGGTTTATTCAAAACAATAATACGGACAATGAAACTTCCACATATAATTTTACCAATGTATTTCCCCAGGCATCGGTAAACTATAAACCCAAACCAAATGCAAGTTTAAGGTTTAATTATAATGGCTCCGGAACGGCACCAAGCCTGGAACAATTACAACCTATACGTGATAATATTGATCCATTAAACCAGTACATCGGTAATCCGGATCTTAAGCAATCATTTCAACATCGCTTTTCAACATCATACAATAATTATAATGTCCTTAAGCAAAAAGGAATATATACTTCTTTAAATTTTACTGTTTGGCAAAATGCATTTACGCAATCCAGTTTAGTTGATAATGTAGGTCGCCGGACATATAAAACTGTTAATACGGATGGTAATTATAATTTAAATCTATATTCCGGTTTCAATTTTACCATCCCGGATACTAAATGGCAGTTAGGTTTTGGCCCCAATGCAAACCTTAGCCAGACGAGCGACTTTATCAATAATCAAAAAAACATCAATAACAATAATCGGTTAGGTTTTGAAATAAATATCAGCCAGTATATAAAGGATAAGTACCATTTCAACATTCAACCTAATATCGGCTATGTAAAATCTTCCTCATCGATCAATGAATCTGCAAATGCTGATTTCTGGCAATTGGGTGGTTGGATAAGCGGAAATGTGAACCTGCCGGCAAAATTTGAAATTAATACAAATGCAAATTTTATGTGGAGACAGAAAGATCCGCGGTTTACACAGAATAATAATTTCATAAACTGGAATGCATCAATTGTAAAACGAATGATGAAAGATAAACTGGATGTAAAATTCAATGTGTATGATATCCTGAATCAAAACAGGGGTTACCAGCAAAATTTCAACAGTTACAGTTTTTCTGAAACTTATTATGAAACGCTACAGCGATTTTGGACAATTTCCCTGGTTTGGAATTTTTCCAACAATGGAAAACCACTTGATTTCTAAATTGACATTACAATCAAAAAATATAACATGAAAATTATCATTGTTGCATTGGCGTTTTGCATATCATTATCAACTAATGCGCAAATATTTGTTCAATCGGGCATGATTGAATTTGAAGTCAGAACCAATAATCATAAGATTTTCGGAGATGGTATGTGGGCAGAAATGATCAAAGAAAGATTTCCTCAATTTTCTACATCGTATTACCAATTTATTTTTAAAGATAATAAGGCCGTTTATCGCTTTGATCGCAATGATGATAAAATGAAAATGCCGTTTTTGCAAGGGAACCCGGAAGATAATATCTGGTTCACAAACTTTAGCGACCAAACCTACACTCACCAGAAATTTGTATTTGATGACACCTATTTATTAGCAGATTCATTGAAACATATTGACTGGAAACTGGTACCCAATGAAACCCGTGAAATTGGAGGCTTTAACTGCCGGAAAGCCCAGGCAATTTTATTTGACAGTGTATACGTTTTTGCTTTTTATACAGATGAAATAATGGTCAGTGGAGGCCCTATGAGTTTAGGGGGTTTACCAGGTATGATCATGGGTGTTACTATTCCAAGAATGCATACCAGTTGGATAGCTACTAAATTGCAACTTGCAGGTTTTGATGAGAACAAGATTGTTGCACCCAAAAAAGGGAAAAAGAAACCAGCGGGTGAACTGGCTGAAACATTAAAAAAAGTTACAGCAGATTGGGGTAGCTGGGGTCAGCAATCAATCTGGAATATTTTTCTTTAAGCAAATCCTTTACTTTTTTAAATCCAGCACCAGCAAATAATTGCCACCCAAACTCAATGTTGGTTCCAAATTAAAACTGTTACCGGTTGCAACATCTTTGGCTTTGGTAAATCCATTCATTCTTTCGCTAAACCTGGATAAATCGATTGTTGCAGCATTTTTGTTTGTGTTCATAATGCACATAACGGTTTGATTTTCGTCATAGCGGAAATAAACGTAT
Organism: uncultured Chitinophagaceae bacterium; assembly: GCA_946885335.1. Next base: position 1,732 of record CAMPGG010000151.1, on the reverse strand, counting down.
ACACCATCCACCGGTACATACTGCATAAACTTTCCTGTTTTTATTGCAGATGAATTTTTACGAAAATTGGCAAATGTTTTTACATAATTAAATGCTTCGTTTTCCTGGGCGGTTCTCCCGGTTTCCAAAAATTTATTTTGTTTATCGCCTGCCCATCCGCCGGGAAAATCCAATCGCACCCAACCATCAGGGTTAGAAGCACCCTTCATTAATATTTCATTTCCATAATACAGTTGCGGAATACCTCTTGCCGTTAATAACCAGGCAATACCCATTTTATATTTTGCAAGATCCTCATTGATTTCAGTAAAAAACCTGGTTTTATCATGGTTATCCAAAAAGATAACATGCTTCATTGGATCCTGATAAACTATATCGCTGGCTAATGTTGTATACAGTTTGTTTGCACCTTCTGTCCAGCCAAATGATTCTTTTAATACGGGTAAAATCCCATACAAATGCGTTTGAAAATCAGTTACACCCGGTAAATTACTTTTGAAAGGAACATCTAATTTATTCTCTGTAAAATAAGCCTGGTTTACGATGCCATGAACCCAGGTTTCACCAAATAAATGAATGTTTGGATATTCATCCAATAATGCCTGGTTGCAACGGTTCATGAATTCCAGGTCATTATATGCATAGGTATCAATTCGCCAACCATCCAGGCCAAATTCTTCTGTAGACCAAATAGCATGTTGAATTAAAAAATTAGCGAAGTATGGGTTTTGCTGATTTACATCCGGCATTTGCCGAACAAACCAACCATCACTCATTAACTGCATATCTTTTTTTGATGCATAAGGATCAAAAAGAACCTGGTCCTTATAAGTAGTTTGTGTAAATGAAGGCCAGCGATGAAACCAGGTACTGTCAGGCATATCCCTGAACAGGAAATGTTCAAGGCCGGTATGATTATACACTGCATCCTGTATAAGTTTCATTCCTCTTTGATGAAGTGCATCCGATAACTCATGGTAAGCTTCTTCACCTCCAATACGCGGATCTATTTTGTAATGATTTGTAAATGCATAACCATGCTCCGTTCGGTTAGGCATGTCATTTAGAATCACTGGATTCAGCCATAAAGCAGTAACACCGAGATCCTGCAGGTAATCCAAATGGTTTTGAATACCTTTTAAATCACCACCATGCCTGTCATAAATGGAATCACGATTTAAAGATTGATCTTTAAGGCCGGCAATTTTATCATTTGATGGATCACCATTGCTGAACCGATCCGGCATGATCAGGTAAATCAGATCTTCGGAAGTTATTCCGGTAATCCTTGTTTTTCCATTTTCTGCACTTCGTTTTTTTAGAGAATAGGGAATATTCCGCAGTTTATTTTTCTTATCCCTGACCTGGATTGTTATATCTCCCGGCTGGGTTTCGGGGCTGATCAATAAATTGATAACCAGGTAATTTTTATTAGCCAGTTTTTCTGTACTGATTACATCAACACCCGGGTATGACGTTGATGCATGATCGTAATTATTAGCGATGTCCTTTTCATGCAACAACAATTGCAGGTTTGGATTTTTCATGCCTGCCCACCAATGCGTGGGATAAATATTCTGCGCAAATAGTAAAAAGCTGCAGCAAATAAATGTACTTAACAATAAAATCTTTTTCATAAATATGCAGGAGGGGTTTGTTCGGTTTCCATAATATCTTCGACAATTTCTTCGAAGGTTTCTTCCTTTTCTTTTACCATAAAATTTAATAATCC
>CAMPGG010000150.1 GCA_946885335.1 uncultured Chitinophagaceae bacterium | reverse complement strand
ACCGATCCAAAACCTGCCTTTGCAGGCACCCATTTTATCAACGGGTGGCAAAGATAAGTGTTTTGATATTTCACCAAAAAAGTTTTTAATATTTTTCTAAACCCTTGTTTTTGATAGGGTTATTAGAGCCATTATACTCTTTCAAGAATCACCGCATAACCCTGTCCCACACCCACACACATGGTTGCCAGCGCATATTTTTTTTCATACCGGTTCAGGGATAGTGCCGCGGAATATAAGATCCGGGTACCAGACATGCCCAACGGATGTCCTAATGCAATGGCACCCCCATGTATATTAATTCGTGGATCATCATCCTTTAAACCCCAGGCCCTGGTGCAAGCCAGGCTTTGTGCGGCAAACGCTTCATTCAATTCGATAATATCAATATCATCTAAACTAAGACCTGCTTTTTCCAATGCTTTATTGGATGCGGTTACCGGGCCTATGCCCATGATGCGGGGTTCAACGCCTACAACCGCAGAACTTACGATCCGGGCCAATGGTTTTAATTGATATTGCTGTATTGCTTTTTGAGATGCAATCAATGTAGCTGCCGCACCATCATTTAAACCGGATGCATTACCTGCTGTAACAGTTCCATTTTGTTTGAATGCGGGTTTTAATTTGGCCAAAGCTTCCAGGGTAGTTGATGCTTTAATAAATTCATCTTTCGAAAAAATAATCGCAGCCTTCTTTTTTTGAGGAATTTCAACCGGCACAATTTCTTCATCCAGCCAGCCATTTTCCTGTGCACGGCTTGCTTTCATTTGTGAATGATAAGCAAACTGGTCCTGGTCCTCCCGGCTGATCTTGTATTTTTCAACCAGGTTTTCTGCCGTATTTCCCATGGGGTCGATGCCGTACATTTCTTTCATTTTTGGATTTACAAAACGCCATCCAAAACTGGAGTCTTCCAGTTTGGCATCTGTCCCAAAACCTTTTGATGGTTTTGCAATTACCAATGGCGCCCGGGTCATGTGTTCTACCCCACCCGCAATAAAAATATCTCCATCCCCGGCGGCTACAGCCCTTGCTGCATGGATAATGGCAGACATACCCGAGGAACAGAGCCGGTTTATTGTTTCCCCGGGAATAGTTACCGGTAATCCAGCCAATAGCAAAGCCATCCTGGCAACATTCCGATTGTCTTCGCCAGCCTGGTTACTGCATCCTAAAATCACATCATCTATGGCTTCCGGCGGAACAGATAAATTTCTTTTTACCAACTCACGGATAACAATAGCCGCTAAATCATCTGCCCTGACTGCAGAAAGTGTTCCGCCAAAATTTCCAATGGGTGTTCTTATTCCATCAACGATATATGCTTCGTAACTCATTTTATGAATCCTGTTTTTACCTGGTCAAATTTAAAGGATGATAAGGTATTCTAAAGATTAAAATCATTCCCGGCATTAGCAATAATGATTGCTTTTGATAACTGGACGTTTCCATGTCAAAAAACTGTGACATATATCAATGCAATTAATTATCCTATCTCAATGGCGACGGCCAGGGTTCAGGATAATTTTGTGGTAAGAAAAAAGAGAAAAGAAATTCATTCATTAAACATTCATTCAAAAACTAAAAGAAACATTATGGCAACAACATGGACTTTAGACCCGACACACAGCGAACTGCAATTCAAAGTAAAACACCTGATGATCACAAACGTAACAGGTACTTTTAAAAACTTTGACCTGGCGGTTGAAACAGATTCTGCAGATTTTAAACATGCGAACAAAATTGAGTTTACCGCTGATATCAATTCAATTGATACTAATAACGAACAAAGAGATACACACCTGAAATCGGCAGATTTCTTTGATGCAGGTTCCCATCCACAATTAAAATTTACCAGCAACAATTATGTTGTTAATGGAAATGAAGGAACTTTAGAAGGAAATCTTGCTATCCGTGGTGTATCAAAACCAGTTAAACTGAAAGTTGAAAAAGGTGGTATAGTAGTAGACGGTTACGGACAAACAAAAGCAGGGTTTACAGTAGAAGGTAAGATCAGTCGCAAAGAATTTGGTTTAACCTGGAATGCTGTAACGGAAGCAGGTAGTGTTGTTGTGAGCGATGACATTAAAATTCACGCAGAAATTCAATTGGTTAAACAAGCTAATTAATCATGATGGAAAATAAAATCCTGGGACTGCATCATATAACAGCGATTGCAGGAAATGCCCAACGTAATTTTGATTTTTACACTAAAATACTGGGATTAAGACTGGTAAAAAAGACGGTTAATTTTGATGATCCCGGTACTTATCATTTTTATTTTGGTGATGAAATTGGAACACCTGGAACCATCCTCACATTTTTTCCCTGGGCAAATGTAAAGCCGGGAAAAAATGGAGTGGGTATGGCAACTGATATTGGATATTCGGTGCCTGCAGGCAGCCTGGCATTCTGGCAAAAAAGATTCGTTGAAAATAATGTGGCGCATGACCAGGTGGAAGAAAGATTTGGTGAGCAATCCCTTTCTTTTCGTGATCCGGATGGTTTGCAATTACACCTGGTGGTTTCAAAAACAACAGATGAAAGAGAGCCATGGCAAACACCTGGAATTAATAAAGATGTTGCCATTAAAGGCTTTCATAGCGTAACGCTTACCTTAAAAGATATCAAAGCTACGGCTGCCGTGTTAATAAGTATCCTGGGATATAAACCGGCAGGCCAGGAAAATAATCGGCACCGGTTTACAACAGATGCTATTGGCAATGCAAACATCATTGATTTATTATTAAGCCCTGATGAAAGCCCGGGAATCAATGCGGCCGGCACCAATCACCATATTGCATTCAGGGTGAAAGATGAAACCGTATTAATGCAGTATCGTGAAAAAGTTGTGAAAGCCGGTTTGCGTATAACGGAGAAGATTGACCGAAATTATTTTTTCTCTCTTTACTTTCGCGAACCGGGTGGAGTATTATTTGAAATTGCCACCGATAACCCGGGGTTTTCCATTGATGAACCGGTGAATGAATTGGGTGAACACTTAAAATTACCGGCACAATATGAAGCGCATCGCAGCCAGATTGAAAAAGTGTTACCTGTTATCAACCAGGCATAAAATGTAGATTAAGAGATATGCATAAAAAAAATATCATCACCAGGGGTAAAAAAATACCTGGAGCAAAAAAAGCACTGATCATGCTTCATGGCAGGGGCGGTACGGCTGAAGACATATTGGGTTTTGCAGCTCATTTGAACGTTGATGAGTATGCGCTGTTTGCCCCGGAAGCAACAGGCAATAGCTGGTATCCGCTTTCTTTCCTTGCCCTGCCAGAACAAAATGAACCCTGGTTATCATCTGCAATTAATTTAATAAAAGAATTAGTTGATGATATTATTGCCGGGGGCATTCCGGCAGATAATATCTATTTTACCGGTTTTTCGCAGGGAGCTTGTCTTTCACTGGAATTTGTAGCACGCCATGCTACTAAATATGGGGGAGTAGCCGCCTTTACCGGTGGATTAATCGGTAATAAAATTTACCAGGAAAATTATTCCGGTGATTTTAAAGGCACACCTGTATTTATCGGCAGCAGCGACCCGGATATGCATGTCCCCGTTGAAAGAATTCATGCAACAACCCAAATACTTCAAAGCATGCATGCGGATGTCACTGAAAAAATTTATAAAAACATGGGACATACCATTAACGAGGATGAAATTGAACATGCAAACAGGTTAATCTTTAATTAAAAAAAATGTTCCAAATAACCAGGCTTTTCAGCGATGATAATGGTGACAGCCATTTTGAAGATTTTAGTATTCCACTAAATGATTCAGGATCTATAGGATTTCTATCAGATCCATTAAAAGTAAAAGAAGTTATTTTCAGGGAAGTTGAACCAACTTATGATTATGATTTTCATAATGCCCCACAAAAACAATATTTGATTTTGCTCGATGGCGTAATCGAAATAGAAACATCGACCGGAGAAATCCGCCATTTTAAAGCGGGTGATATTTTGCTGTTAGAAGACACAACAGGTAAAGGTCATAAAACCAAAAACCTGCAACCCATAAGGAGAAGATCAATTTTTATAACGCTTCCAGAGTAAATAATTGCCAGCTGAGAAGTCAAAATTTAAAAGTTAAAATTCAAAAAAACCAAGGTTTGAAGCATTTTGCTTTTTCATTTGCAAATGCCATTTGCCAGCCTTAACATTTTTTCATTTTTCATTTTGCATTCTCTCCATTTTAAACTTTTCCGCTTATTTTAATTTTATCTCTTATCTAAGGCTGATAAAGGAATATTATCTTTACGCCTTAATTTTTGATATGCTAAAAGTTGGCGTTTTCGGTACAGGACATTTGGGTAAATTTCATTTGAATAACTGGAAAGAGATCAGTGATGTTGAATTGGTTGGTTTTTACGAGCCAGATGATAAAACTGCAAACGAAGTTGAAGAAACATATGGTTTAAAAAGGTATGATAACTATGAATCTTTAATAGATGCCTGCGATGCGGTTGATATCGTTGCACCTACCAATCACCATCATACGCTTTGCAAAGCGGCGATCATGAAAGGCAAACATGTTTTTGTAGAAAAACCACTTGCTCACACGATGCAGGAAGCCCGGGAGCTGGTAAAACTGGTGCAGGAATCGAATATTAAATGCCAGGTTGGTCATGTTGAAAGATTTAATCCTGCATTCCTTGCACTTAAAGGTGCAAACCTGAACCCGATGTTTATAGAAGTTCATCGCCTGGCTCAATTTAATCCAAGAGGCACAGAAGTAAGTGTTATTCTGGACCTGATGATCCATGATATAGATATTGTTTTAAGTATTGTAAAGAGTGATGTAAAAACAATTTCAGCAAGTGGTGTGGGTGTTATGACCGATACGCCTGACATTGCTAACGTAAGAATAGAATTTAATAACGGTTGCGTCGCTAACCTGACTTCCAGCAGGATATCTATGAAAAAAATGCGCAAAATGCGTTTATTTCAGAAAGATGCATACATAGGCATTGACTTCCTGAATAAAAAAACCGAGATCATCAAATTAAAAGAAGAACAGGACACCAATGCATTTGCTTTTGATATTGAAACACCAAACGGAGTTAAAACAATTGCTATTGCCAATCCGCCGGTACCAGAAGTTAATGCGATAAAAAAAGAATTAGAAGAATTCCGAAATGCCATAGTTCATAACCATCCAACTGTTGTTAGTGAAACAGATGGTTATGCCGCAATGGATGTAGCACACCAGATTCTGCAAAAAATTGGCAACCTCAATATAGCCCGTTCATAACTCCATGAATAAAAGCAAACCCATTCATATTAAATGGTATGCCATTATTGATGTTATCACTGCATTAATAACCTGGTGTTGTTTTTTTTTCATGAGAAAATGGATGCTGGATGAACCATTTAAAAAGGATGGTCAGCTTCAAATTGATTTAAACTTTTGGCGGGGCATCTTTTTTATTCCGCTCGGCTGGTTGATTCTATATGCTGTATTGGGAACTTACCAGCACCTGTATAAAAAATCCAGGTTTCTGGAATTCACCAATACACTTATTACCAGCATCCTCGGCGTTTCCATTATTTTTTTCCTGTTGATCCTGGATGATGTAAATAATGATTATAGTTATTACTACCGTGCATTTTTGGGATTGTTTTTATTGCACTTCTCTTTTACAATCATTGGCAGGTTAATGATTCTCAACAGGGTTAAAAACCAATTAATGAATGGAGAAGTCTTCTTCAATACCTTATTAGTTGGCAGTCCTGACAAGGCAATAAAATTGTACAAAGATTCGAATGAACCATTACACCAGGAAGGCTATCGCTATACCGGTTTTTTAAGTACAAATCATAATGATGAAGGATTAAGCTTACCCAAACAGCTGGTTAAACTTGGGACTGTACACGATCTTGAAAAAATAATTAATGAAAAACAAATACACCTTGTCATTCTAGCTTTTGATAAAAAAGAAAAACCTTTAGTGGAAGAGATCATTTCCAGGTTAAGTGAAAAAAATGTTGAATTAAGAATTCCACCCGAAACACTGGACATCCTTTCTGGTTCTGTAAAAACCAATAATGTGCTGGGGGCTTCCATGATCACGGTAAATACGGGATTGATGCCTGAATGGCAACAGCCAATAAAAAGGCTGATTGATATTTTTGTAGCGATTACCGGCCTTATCCTGCTTTCTCCATTAATGCTATATGTTATTTTGCGATTGAAGTTAACATCGCCCGGCCCCATCATTTACTCACAGGAACGTATAGGGTATAAAGGCCAGCCTTTTAAAATGTATAAATTCAGATCTATGTTACCTGATGCTGAAAAAGATGGGCCAGCTTTATCATCAGATCATGATAAACGGATAACACGCTGGGGAAAAGTGATGCGGAAATGGAGAATAGACGAACTGCCCCAACTCTGGAATATTTTAAAAGGTGACATGAGCCTGGTTGGCCCAAGACCAGAAAGAAAATATTATATAGACCAGATTGTTGAAATTTCACCTTATTACAAATACCTGTTGAAAGTAAAACCCGGATTAACTTCATGGGGCATGGTGCAATTTGGATACGCGGAAAATATTCATGAAATGATTGAAAGAAGCAAGTTCGACCTGTTATATATTGAAAATATTTCCCTTGCCCTGGATTTTAAAATCATGTTGCATACTATCCGTATCATTTTTAAAGGAAAAGGAAAATAAACGATTTCATTAACCGTTTTGAAATGTAAATATTTATGTTCCTGAAGGGAAATTCATTTTGGCTTAAAAACTGTCCTTTGCGAAAAACAAACTGCTTATTATTTATTTTACTTTTTAGTTTACCTGCTGCATATTCCCAGTTGCCGAATAAAGATTATTGGCAGCAACAAGTGAATCACCAGATAGATGTATCGCTGGATGTCAGGGAACACACACTGGATGGATTTGAGCGTATAGAATATATCAACAATTCACCCGACACACTACACTATATCTGGTTTCACATTTGGCCCAATGCATTTAAAAACGATCGCACGGCATTCAGTGACCAATTACTTCAAAATGGAAACACTGCATTTTATTTTTCAGATAAAGAAGACAGGGGATATATCAACAGGTTAGATTTTAAAGTGAATGATATTACAGCAGCAACTGAAGATCATCCTGAACATATTGATATTATAAAACTGTTGTTACCTGCTCCCCTTTTACCATCGCAATCAATCATTATTACAACACCGTTTCATATTAAACTACCATATAATTTTTCAAGAGGAGGTCATGTGGAACAGGAATACCAGTTAACACAATGGTATCCAAAACCAGCAGTATATGATGAGCAGGGCTGGCATCCTATGCCCTATTTGGACCAGGGAGAATTTTATAATGAGTTTGGAAATTATGATGTACGAATAAGTCTTCCATCAGATTATGTAGTGGCCGCAACTGGTGTATTACAGGATGAAAAAGAAAAAGAATGGATGTTGAATCGTGATATTCCTAAAGCAGAAACTTTTAAAAATTCCAAAAAAACAAACGGATCCGTTACAAAGAAAGAGGCTGTTAACGTTACACCAACTTCATTTAAAACAGTTCAATTTAAACAGGATAATGTACATGACTTTGCCTGGTTGGCAAGTAAACAATTAATTGTAAAAAATAAAAAAATTGAAATTGATCAAAAACCAATTGAGTCTTTTATTTATTATTATCCTGAAGAGGCTTCTATATGGAACAATAGTTTTGAAACCATTGAAAATACATTAGCACTACGTAGTCAATGGATTGGAAAATATCCCTATGAAACCGTTAGTATTGTAAGTGGACCACAAAAATTTTCGGGCGGCATGGAATATCCCACTTTTACTATTTTAAGTGGAGTAAAGGACAGTGCATCACTAGCCATGTTAATTGAACACGAAATAGGTCACAATTGGTTCCAGGCGATACTGGCTAATAATGAAAGAAAACAGCCATGGTTAGACGAAGGACTAAATACCTACTATGGCAATCGCTACAATGAATGGATCAGTTCTACCAAAAATGAAAAGGATAACCAGTCTTCATTGGACATTTCAAGAATAGTGTTTGAAACACAGGCGCAGCAGCGACTCGATCAACCAGTTAATACATCTTCAGAAAAATTTAATGATATTAATTATGGTATCATTACATATTACAAAGCGGCAGAGATTATTAAATTAGTTGAATCATATATCGGCACAGAAAATTTTGATAAAG
>CAMPGG010000149.1 GCA_946885335.1 uncultured Chitinophagaceae bacterium | reverse complement strand
TCTGATACTACATATAACCTGACCCTCAACTTCAATCATCAACATGCTGGCAATGATTATTTTGATGTTTTCATCCGGGATAATAAAAGGATTGGCACCTACAAATTATCTCAACTTCCCTTAACAATAAAGAATTTTAAACTGAGTGGACGGGATTATGAATTCATCCGCGTTTGTATCAATGACCAGGCCGATTGCTGTAAGGCAATTGAATTTGTAGCACCAAATTGCAGGGACTAATACGCATTAAATTCTTTTTACCCCTGCCAATCATCCAGGTTATATTGATAAAAAACTTCATTATTATATTCCTGATCACTTCTTGAATCATTATCACTCCTAAAATCATTTTCAGCAGTATTTGAACTTATCAGAAAATGCTGAGGATTATCAAAGTCTTGCTTTACAGTTTGATTTTCGTGCTGTGCATATGTTTTTTTATGATGAGCCATAACCATCTTTTTATGATAAACAGATATCGCAAACGACTTAAATTCCATGCCGGAAATAATGGATTGCTTGCTCCAAGTTTAAAAAAATTATTTTCTCCTTCGTTTACCTTTAAAAATGAATTTCCCCATTTAATTTTCACAGGTCATTAGCAGTAAATTATTCCACAGAAAATCTCTTTTTAAAATCATTCTTTCACATAAACTCAACCATTAAAAACAGCGGTTATCTAAAAAGAATATTCTGTAAATTAGTAACCTAACATTCTACCATGCCAAACCTGCTGCTATACTCCATTATTATCGTTTTTTTTACAAGCTTTCATCCAAAAGCGGAAGTAGAAAATCATGTCTATAATGAAAATGGCTTGTTCAGTCACGACAGTGTGCTCAACATTCGCTTAACAGGGAATATCCGCACGTTATTAAGAGACAGGAGTGATGAAGGACAATATCATGCCGTTTCCATTTCCTATGCAGATGAAGATGGACAAACAGTTTCAATTCCTATTCGTTCTAAAACAAGAGGAAATTTCAGGCGGCAGAAATCAAACTGTACCTACCCGCCATTGCTTTTAAATTTTGTAAAAAAACTCACTAAAAACACGTTATTTGAGGGGCAGGATAAAATGAAATTGGTAATGCCCTGCACAAATGATGAGTTTGTGGTGAGGGAATACCTTGCTTATAAATTATACAATCTTGTAACTGAAAAAAGTTATAAAGCCCGATTGGTTAGGGTTAGTTTATTTGATGTTCAAAAGAACAAGGAAGAAGGAAATTTTTTTGGCATCCTGTTAGAAGAAGATGACCAGATGGCTGAAAGAAATGGAATGAAAATCATTGAGAAAAAAATGATACAACCACAGGCCATTGAAAAAGAAACTTTTTTAAAAATGACTGTTTTTGAATACATGATCGGCAACTGTGACTGGTCGCTTCCTTACCTGCACAATACCCGGATTATGGCTTTCGATTCATTGTCCATTCCTTATGTTGTGCCATATGATTTTGATCACTCCGGTTTTGTTTCTGCACCCTATGCTCATCCACCCGAAGCATTAAACTTATCATCTACAAGGGAGCGGCGTTACCGGGGTTATTGTGTAGAAGATTTAAATGAGTATAAACCGATCATTGATTTTTACAATCGCAAAAAACCTGAATTCTATAAGACCATAACAGATTGCCCGCAAGCAAGCAGCCGGTTTATAAAAAGTACCATTTCCTGGTTAGATGATTTTTACACTACCATTAATAATGAAAAGTATTTAGCAAATGATTTCTTATTTCCCTGCCGCCAGCAAGTGGACTATATCATCAAAGGCTTAAATGATTAGAAGAAAAACATTAATCATAAAATTCCTGCAAAGCACCAAAATAATTATTTTTCCAACCTTCTACCATTTCCTCATACACTTCATCGGGAATATTGGTATGTGAGAGTTCAACTGAAGTTCCCTGTTTATGCGGGTGTAATTTGATAGTAACAATTGAATCCTCCTCCTCATCGCCAAAATACCATTGCTGCACTATTTTTTTACCATCTTCAAACTCCAGGTTGCGACCTGCAATACTGCCTTCCCATAAAGAAAATTCACTCCCTGGCTCTGTACTCATTTCCGCTTTATCACCACTCCATAATTGAATGGTAGCGGGTAAGGTCAATGCCAGGTAAACTTCTTCGGGTGGCGCATGCAGGATAAAATAATTCTTATAAGATTTCATGTAATTCAAAATTAAAGAAATGAAATAACTGTATTCATTTTCATTTGAAAATATAAATTGGGATATTTGGTGATAAGCATAATTTCATTCAACAAACATCCGGTTGATTTTTCTCATCCCGGACATTAAAATATTTTCATTACCTTTTTGAAAAATAATTTTCATGCCTGAAAGTAGAAAAAGAAAGATTCCTCAAAAAAGAAAACCTTCGGAAGTGCCCGCCAGTCAGCGTGTAAGAGGACGCACCATCTGGGCGATCTTGTTAGCTGTATTTGGTATTAGCATTGTATTTTTTGCTGTCGGTTTAAATTATATAGCTATGGCCATTGGTGGATTCATTGGTGCTGTTGCCGGTTATTTCATTGGCAAGCAAATGGTACAGGATGTTACCGGAAAATAAAATGAGATAATTTTTTTTCTATAAAAATCACTGCACTGTAAAAGCTTCATACCCTGAAAATGTTAAATGTCCCTGAAAAGGGAGGAAGAACAACGTTTGATATTATCTTGCGGCCACCTTTTTATAAATCTATAAATCAAGCTTATGAAGTTACATTTACTGCCTGTTGCAGTGATCAGTTCACTCTTTCTTTTTTCATGCGTTAGTACAAAAAAGTATAAAGAAGAACAGGCAAAATATGAAAGACTCAATACAGCCTATACAGGCATCCAGGGAAATTTAAAAGAGTGTTTGGATGAAAAAGTAGACGCCGAACGCCGTCGTGCCTTGTTGCAGGGTGAAGTGGATAATCTTAAAGAGCAGGTTGCGTTTTTGAAAGACAATAATAACCAGGCATTAAAACAGCTGGAGGACCTTTCCGTTATTTCTGCTTCACAAGCGGAGAGTATAAAAAAATCGTTGGATAATATTGGGTCCAAAGATGCATACATTCAAAATTTGCAGGGAGCATTATCCCGCAAAGATTCCCTGAATATGGTTTTAGTGATGAATTTGAAAGGTGCCATTGGAAACCTGGATGATAAAGACATCAACATAAAAGTTGATAAAGGAGTTGTGTATATTGATATCTCTGATAAATTATTATTTAAAACAGGACAATACGAAGTAACCCCCGCAGCTAAAACTGTGTTGGGAAAAGTTGCGCAGGTTTTAAAAAATCAACCGGATATCGAATTTATGGTTGAAGGACATACGGATAATGTTCCATTAAAAGGATCTGGTGTTATAATGGATAACTGGGATCTTAGTGTAAAGAGAGCCACTTCAGTTGTTCGATTATTGCAAAAAGAATATGGTATGGACCCGGCAAAGATGGCTGCTGCCGGACGTGGAGAATACCAGCCAATCACCGATAACGACACAGCAGAAGGAAGGGCCGCAAACCGTCGCACACGTATTGTTATTCTTCCGCAGCTGGACCAGTTCTTCAAACTGTTAGAACCAAAATAAGTTTAGAATAAATTGATCAATGAAGAAGCCATCTTAAAGATGGCTTTTTTTATACCGTTTCTGTATTGAAAGCCCGGTAATGATGAAGCATATTCGCCGCTTCATTATCTAAAAGCCAGCAAAGGTTTTCACTCTCAGGTTGTACGCCGTGAACAGGAATAATTTTTTTGGGTTGATCTCCTTCGATTGCTTCTTTCACCATGGCTGCCTTTTCTCCTCCGGATACCAGGAAAAAAATCTGCCTTGCCGCATTTATAAGTGGGTATGTAAAAGTAATCCGCTCCTGGCCATTATCAGGGTTTTTTGCAGCCACAACCAACCGGTCTTTTTCTTTCAGTTCTTCTGCAAATGGGAAAAGCGAAGCTGTATGACCGTTAGTTCCCAAACCCATCACCATCCAATCGAACCGGGGAAGATTTTTATTAAAAAACTTACAGATCGTTTTTTCATAGGTACTGGCATCCTTCGTTGTTTTATCCAAAGTTGGTATTGGATAAATATTTTTTTCAGGGATTTTTATATGTTGCAGCAGGTTTTCATAAGTCATGCGAAAATTACTCTGTTCATCCGTTGGGGGAACATGTCTTTCATCACCCCAAAAAATAAATACTTTATGCCATGGAATATTTTGTGAAAAAGCCGGTGTTGCCAATAACTGGTGAAACCGTTGTGGAGTAGATGAACCTGATAATGAAATAGTAAATCGTCCGCGTTTTGCGATGCACCGATTGGCATCCAATACAAAAAAATGAGCGGCGGCTTCACTTAACTTTTCATGGCTGTCATAAACCAATACTGATCTTTTTTTCATTTTCTATTTATTAATTTATAATTGTCATATGGAATTCATTTTTCCTATTCTTATCCTGATCCTAGAAAAAATAATGTACCCCATCAATTGAAATTATCATGCCTGTTTCATTTCCGGATTTTTGCCTTATGCTTTTGTATTTTATCTTCCGGGAGTAATATCCATTCATAGCCATCTCTTTCAATTATTTTTTTAGCACTTGCAGGTCCCCAGCTGCCCGGATCATAATTGGGAAATTTAGGTGGCTTTTCCTTTTCCCAGGCTTTTAAAATAGGTGTTATCACCGCCCATGCTTCCTCAACCTGGTCTGCCCGCATAAACAATGTTGCATCACCTTTTAAAGCATCTGATAAAAGTGTTTCATATGCTTCCGGAATTCCATGCTCATAGTTTTCAGCATAAGTAAAATCCATTTCAACCGGACATACACGCAATTGCATTCCGGGAACCTTTGACTGGAATAATAAGGTGATTTCCATTTGTGGTTGAATGCTGATGATCAACCGGTTTGTTTGCAGGCTTACATTAGCTGATTTTGGCAGTATGGCATGTGGGATTTTTTTAAACTCAATGGCGATAACCGATGTGGAGGAATGCAATGCCTTGCCCGTTCTTAAATAAAACGGAACGCCTCGCCAGCGCCAGTTGTCAATAAAAAACCGGCCCGCCATAAAAGTTTCGGTTGTGGATCGGGGTTTCACTTTTTCCTCGTCGCGATAAGCGGGAAGCTCTTCGCCTTTGATTTCACCTTTTCCATATTGACCGCGTACAATATTTTCTTTTACTTCTTTGGCATTGTATCTGCGGATCGCTTTTAATACATCCGCTTTTTTATTGCGAATTTCCTCCGCATTAAATGATATAGGCGGTTCCATAGCAATCACACATAATAATTGCAACAAATGATTCTGCACCATATCTCTCAATGCACCTGCCTGGTCATAAAATCCGCCACGGCCTTCAATACTTTTGTTCTCTGCTACTGTAATCTGTACATTCTCTATATAATGATGATTCCATAATGCTTCAAAAACTATGTTGGCAAATCGAAAAGTAAGAATATTCTGAACCGGTTCCTTTCCCAAATAATGATCGATACGATAAATCTGCTGCTCTGAAAAATAGCGGCTAAGCATCTCGTTTAGTTCCTTTGCCGTTTCCAGGTCTTCACCAAAAGGTTTTTCCACTACAATGCGGTCCCGGGCAGTTTCAGCAGCTAATTCATTTTTATGTAATCCTGTAGAAATGTCTTCAATAAAACGGGGAGCAACCGCATAAAAAAATAACCGAACCCCTCGTTGCTTTGCAATTTTATCCTGTTCTTTTAATTGCTGGTTGAGTCGCCCATACATTTCTGGTTGGGTAAAATCTCCCTGGAAATACCGGATATGGCGGGCAAATTTTGTCCACTCACTTTTATTCGGTTTTCCACTGCGTGAAAATTCCTTCAGCCCTTCAAACAACCTGTTTTTGTAATCAGTTTCTTTCATGTCTGAATGATGCACACCAATGATCAAAAAATCGGGTGGTAAATGACCATTCACAAAAAGATGATAAAAAGCAGGAAAAAGTTTTCGCCAGGCAAGGTCACCATTGCCTCCGAAAATCACAATAGTTGCCGGCAAATTTGTATTTTTTGATTTCATTTTTCTGGGGTTGATTGTTGAATCCATTCTGTATGAAAACGACCGGTCTTGTCAATCCTTTCATACAGGTGTGCGCCAAAATAATCTCGTTGTGCCTGTATCAGGTTGGCTGGCAACCTGGACCTGTTGTATGCATCATAATAATTCAGCGCGGCACTAAAGCAGGGCAATGATAATTTGAATTGAATGGCTGCCTGTATTAATACAACAACATCTTCTCTTTGTTTAAAAAGTTTTTCTCCAAAAAATGGAGATAAAATAATATTTGACAGCGTTGGATCATTCAACCATTCTTTACGCAGATCATTTAACATGGCTGAACGGATTATGCACCCGCTTTTCCAAACTTTTAAAACCTCTGCCAGGTCCACTTTATATTCGTAGGTAACGGATGCGATGGATAAAAGGTGTAAACCCTGCCCATATGCCAGTGCCTGTCCGAAATACATGGCGTGCCTGCAGTGTTCAGCAAGTTTGGCTTTATCCATTTTTAAATCTTCAATCGGTGCCTGGCTTATCATTTTTGCAGCTTTCACTCTTTCTTCTTTCATGGAAGAAAGAAAACGCATGGTTACCGCTGCATCTATAACCGGCAATGGAACATTTAATTCCATGGCTGATTGCGAGGTCCACATACCGGTTCCTTTTTGCCTGGCCTGGTCCAGGATCTGGTCCACTAAATCGTTACCCGTTATATCATCTTTTTGCAAAAAAATATCCGCCGTAATATCAGCTAAAAATGATTGGAGTTCTGATTGACGCCATTCGTCAAAAAATGCATGCAATTCCTGGTTGCTGAAACCGCCGGCATTCTTTAACAGGTCATAAATTTCCGTGATCAGTTGCATAATAGCATACTCAATACCGTTATGAACCATTTTTACATAATGACCGGATGCCGAATTACCCATCCAGGCCACGCAGGGTCCTTCGTCTGAAGTTGCGGCAATGGATTCTAAAATCGGCCGCACTACTTCATAACTTTCCGGATTGCCTCCAGGCATTAAACTGGGGCCATGCCTTGCTCCATCCTCACCACCGGAAACGCCCATACCAATAAAATGCAAGCCTGCACTTTGCAAATTCTGGTAATGTTTGGCCGTGTCCATGAAATAAGAATTACCGCCATCGATAATTACATCGCCTTTTTGTAATAGCGGGGATAATTCTTCCAAAACCATATTTACAATGGTACCAGCAGGTACCAGCAACATCAATACTTTTGGAGCCTTTAGTTTCGAAACAAGATCATTCAACGAGACGGCGACAGAAACAGGTTTATCAATGGCTTCATCTAATAAATGCTGTCTTTGCTTTTCATCTTTATCATAACCACAAACAGAAAATCCATGATCCGCAATATTTAAAGCAAGGTTTCTGCCCATTGTACCTAAACCGATCATTCCTATATGTGCTTCCATTTAATTAATTTAATAATGTTGGTAGATGAATTTCAAACTGGCTGAATCCCGTTTGTTTAATTTAGGTAATTATTATGATGTGAGTTGGTTACAGCCGCAAAAAATATGGTTTGATGAAATCCTGGTATGCTAAAACCGTTCGTTTTTAATGAAAACTTTATCTTACAAGAAAAAATATTTTATGCGGTGGATTATTCTCCTGGTTTTTTACACAATTAGTATACCACCCATATTTGCACAATCACGGGAAAGAGTAAGGACGTATGGTATTAAACCGGGTGTTTTACATACCGGGAGCCTGAATGCTATTACGGATGTGCCAGGCGTTAAGGTGGGTCATGTTACATTAATAAAGGGAGATAGCATACGGACAGGCGTAACCGCTATTATTCCTCATGGTGGAAATATTTTTCAACAAAAAGTTCCGGCAGCTTTTTTTGCGGGCAATGGTTTCGGAAAATTAGTTGGCACAACCCAGGTAATGGAGTTGGGCAACCTGGAATCGCCCATCATTTTGACCAACACCATGAATGTTTCAACTGGTATGGATGCGGTGATCCAGTATACCATCTCACAAAAAGAAAACCAGGATGTACAATCTGTAAATGCAGTTGTTGGCGAAACCAATGATGGTTATTTGAATGATATCCGCGGACGTCATGTACAGGTTAAGGATGTCTTACAAGCTATCGAAACAGCAAAACCAGGACCTGTTGCCGAAGGCAACGTTGGTGCGGGAACTGGTACGGTTTGTTTTGGTTTTAAAGG
>CAMPGG010000148.1 GCA_946885335.1 uncultured Chitinophagaceae bacterium | reverse complement strand
CCTAACACCTATCATTAAATAATCGCCTGCTTTTCCTTTAAGTGTTCCTTCCAAAGTTTCCACTTTAAACGGTTCATTCATTTGGTAACACTTAACCGGGACAGGTTTTTTTATTGCTTGTTTGAAATTAAAACCTGGCAATTCACCTTGCTTAAATATTTTCATTTATTTTTTGTTGAATTCATTTTAATATTCTCCAGGATTTGCATGGTGGCTTCCGGCGTCTCATGCAAGAAGCCTTGTATGCCTTGTTTGCGAGCAGCCAGCACCAATGCAGGCCGGTCATCAAAATAATAACATGCTGAAGGATCTCTTTGCGCAATGCCTAATGCCATGCGGTAAATACCCGGATCGGGTTTACGCATACCCACTTCGCAGGAAGAAACAAAAGCATCAAATAATTCGTGCAGCTTAAATGTTTGAATCCGGTATTGATTTAATTCGCGACCCTCATTATTCAGCGAAATGATTTGAATGCCCGGGTTTTCATGTTTCCATTTTTTAAGCAATGAAAGCATTTGCGGAAGTTCCTGGGATTGCTGAAACATAAACTCCTTGAATTCTTCACGGGAAAAATTCCTTGGCTGATTAAATACGACCGTATCAAGATATTCATCGAGGGTGATAGCGCCAATCTCGTAAATATTAAAAATGAAATCGTGCTGGTAATCCATTTCAGCATAATCGATCCCAAATTTTTTGGCGGCATTCTCTCTTGATACATGCCCCCACCCATTGGTAAGCATAACGCCACCAATATCAAAAAAAACAGTTTGAATCATTTTCGTCTTTTATAATTAATCGAATCTCCTTTGAAATAATTTCAAACTTATGATTAATCCATTGAAGAATGGATAGTTTGATTTCAGTAATATTTCTTATTTGCCAAAAACAGGGACACTTGCCACATACAGCTATGGGCATGGGAAACCATGTTCTGAATTGAATTCTTAAAAAAATAATCACATCACATCATGTGGTAGAATAGTCACATCATTTTTTGTTTAAGCTGGTTATTTCACCTTTTTATGTCATTATAAAAGCTGCTGTTTCATAGAATCTTTGTGATCCGATAATAAGTTTTATGAAACCTGTAGAATGATCACACAGGTGAAAAATTAAAAGATTTGTTAAAGGACTTTTTTCTACCCAACCCTTTTTGATTGCTGCCGGGTATTGTTGATAAAGCCGGTAAAAAAAATTAAACACTAAACTTAATAATCAAAAACAAAAAAAATGAATCACCGTTTAAAACCTTTCCAACTATTATTTTTCTTCCTGATCATTTTTTCTGCCTGCAGCAAAACCGATTTGGAAAAACCCAGGCCTAACCCTTTGCCCGGACCTAACCCAACACCTTTACCCGTTGGCCTGCCAGGCACCATCAAATTCCAGGCAACGATCGACCTTGCAGGCAATCCGTATCACAGCAGCAACTTGCATGCTGTGGTTAGCATTTCAAAAACCAGTGGTGAAGAAGTGATCAGGGATTCTACTCTTATCCTGGACTTGTCAAACAATGTAAAAACAGCATCCATTCAATTACCGGAAGGTGATTATAAACTGACCAGTTTCCGATTGGTATACGGAAGTGTGAATACCCATTTCGCTGCACCTTTTGCAGGTTCAGATAAAGCAGTTGGTTTGCAAAAGCCTTTGAAAATGGATTTTAAAGTTTACAAAAATGTATTAACTGAAATTCCGGTTGAAGTGCTCCGGGTGCTTGAAGGTGAAACGCCACAGCAGTATGGTTATCCTTCCGGCGCTTTTGACAATGGACAGTCAGATGCAAATCCATTTTTAAAAATTAAAATGAAAGCCGTGATGCAAATTGGTGATGTTACTTATGATCACATCCCTGCATCGCTGCGCATCACCACCTGGAATGATAAAGGAGAAATGACAACTTCTTATGGAAGTTTAAATGCCGGTGTCAATGAGATCCAGGTTTTAAAATCAGCAACTAAATTTGAATTTCAAGTATCTAAATGGGGCACCCATGACGCCATCACCATCGAAAGGCAGGACATTGATGAAAACACAGTTTATATATTGGGTGGAAGTAAAGAAGCCAAAAAACTCAGTTCTGAACGAGTGTTTAAAATTGTTGATGGTAAAGATGTTGCGGATACTAAAACGGATTATTTCTATGATCACACCGGCAAACTGATCAAAATTGATTACTGGACAAAGAAACCTGATAATTCAAACTTTTTCTCTATGGCCGATTGGTTTATTTATGATGGTGATCGTTTGACAAAAATAAAAAGAGTGAATATTGCAGACAATACAACACTAAAAGAAACATTGTTTACTTACAATGCGCAAGGTAAGCTGACTAATATGGTAGAAAAAGAAAATGGTTTTGAAACTGCAGCCGTTATCAGCTACCTGCCTGCTCAAATAGGCATACAATACAACCTGGCCAGCGGGCATACATTGAATTATAACATGGAGTTTGACAAGGGCAACATGTTTTTTTCAACCGCCTCCAATTCCAACAGCAGTTTTGAACAGGGGCGTTACAGTTATGATACCAACATCAACCCTTACCATCACATGAACTGGCCTACGCTGTTTTTAGAACACAGTTCAAAGAATAATGTAACCAGCCAGCAAAAACAGTTTACCGGCAGTTATCCAACAGCAACACCTTACAGTTTTATGTATAAATATGATACGGAAGGTTACCCGGTTGAAGTGATCAAAAATTACAGGTCATACCCTTCAGGCAACTATGCCTTTTCAACCAAAACCGTTTTTGTGTATTAAGCAAATAGTGTGGTTATTAAAAAAAATGCCCCAGGTATCCGGGGCATTTTTTTTATTTGGTAACTGTTAAGATGCATGTGCTTTTTTTTATCAGAAAGCTTTTTTTAAATAAACCCGATCAAAAACACCTAAAGCAAGACGCTAATAAATGCAAGTATCCAATTAAATGAATGCGCCTTATACCAATCAAAAAAGTTGTTAAGAGAACACTATTGAAATGATGTAAATACATATTTGCCAGGGATACAAAAAGGCAAATCCATATACCATATATTTAGCATAAAAATCAGTATGCAATATTTTTAACGCTACGGGTTGGTTTTATTCAGCAAGTTGCTCTATTCAATATAATGATGTAAAATCAATTACAACAATGACTGTATACCCACACAATCGGGCCATCCAAATAAATACTTTAAAAAGACAGCCTTATGATATTAAGCCACATTTCTAAAAAAATGATCAGTAAGGGTGAAGCAATAAAAGGACAAGAAATCAGGGAGGGTGTGTTTAAACTTATACAAACGGAGTTTCCGGATTTTTCAGCTGACAGTGTTATTTCTCTTCAGGAACTTAATTATTACAGGAGGCTTTATCTCACAAAGCTTGTGGAACAGGAAAAAGGCGAATTAGCCCTCATTGACCTGGATGTAATGCAGGCAATCCGGGATAATTCTATTCTCTCCGAAAATATCCAGGAGGGACCAGATTCGCAAATTAGCCGCGGAGAAAAGTTAGCAGATAAAATTGCATTTTTTGGTGGCAGTTGGACATTTATCATCTTATTTTTTTCATTTCTGCTGTTATGGATACTGGTAAACGTTTGGTTATTGACTACCAAAGCTTTTGACCCCTATCCATTCATTCTTTTAAACTTAATCCTTTCCTGTTTGGCTGCTATACAAGCGCCCATTATCATGATGAGTCAAAACAGGCAGGAGCAAAAAGACAGGCAACGTTCCGAACACGACTACAAAATAAACTTGAAAGCAGAACTTGAAATCAAATTATTGAGTGAAAAAGTGGACCACCTGTTGGTTCATCAAAGCAAAAAACTTTTAGAAATTCAGGAAGTCCAGATTGACTATTTAGAAGACGTATTAAAAGAAATAAAGAAAAAATAAACCTGGAAAAAAATACATGGTGCGTTACCTGTATTATTTAACCATAGAATAATATCCTGACAATACAGGTGTAACTTAACAACTGTAATATTTTAGATACTGTTCCGAAATAGATTGAATAAAATTTCAACCAACTCTTTAGTAGCATAATTATTTTCTTTTTATGCTGTTAAACACTAAATCTTCAAGAAATGCAACCACCTGCAGTTCATCTTTAGTTTTACCAAAATCAGTCAGCGAAGGAAGATTGTGCATAAAAAAAATTTGAAAATGTGCCATTTCTATTATGGTGCTTGCCAGGGATCTTGAATATTTAAATTTGGGATTGAATTCAAGTATAACGTCTGCAATCATTGCGCAAAGGTCTTTGTAGGGTTTAAATAACTGGTCTTTATTATCCTCAGTTACATGTTTGGTCAGGTAAGCTTTTGATCCTTCTGCAATTATTATCTGGTGAAGCAGGCTTTCATTAATATGCATTGTTTTTTCATCATCAACAATTGTTGTAGCAAGCAGCTCAATGATCTTTTTGAGCTTAGAAGCAGGATTTTTAATATTATTAGTGGTAAAGGTTACCCGGTATTGCAGCCAACTCCAATACCATGCAGTAATGTATACCAGTAAACGATGCTTGTTTTCAAAATACCTGTAAATTCCAGCTTCTGTACTCTCAATTTCCTCCGCCAGTTTTTTAAAAGTGAAAGATTCAAAGCCGTGTTGATGTATAATCTGTATACTATGCTGAATTATTTTTTTTCCCAATTCCGTTTGTTCAGGGTCACGGAGAAATAGCTTCTCGTTCATCTTTATTTGCAATTGTACTTCCATATAAATACTAGGTTTTAGCTTGTCATCATTTGCCGGATTATTATAAAATAATAATGCATGGTTATCTGCCGGGCAAAAATAGTTAAAAGTTTTACAATTTAATGAGATAGTATTACTATCTTTTGAGATAATATTTCTATCTTTATTGTCTAAAACCAAATCAATCATTATGGAACTGAGAAAAAACATTTTCAAAGACCTAAAAAGCGACTTGCCAGCCAGTATTGTCGTTTTTTTTGTTGCTGTCCCTTTATGCCTCGGCATAGCCCTGGCTTCAGGAGCCCCCTTGTTTGCCGGAATTATTGCAGGCATTGTAGGTGGCATTGTAGTTGGCATAGCAAGCGGTTCTCCATTGGGGGTTAGCGGACCCGCTGCCGGTTTGGCGGTTATTGTATTATCCTCCATTGCGGTACTTGGTTCATGGCCCGCATTTTTGCTGGCAGTTGTAATTGCCGGCATCCTGCAAATAATTATGGGCTTTGCCAAAGCTGGCTTTATCGCATACTTTTTTCCATCATCCGTAATAAAAGGGATGCTTACAGGTATTGGATTGCTGATTATTTTAAAGCAAATACCCCATGCTTTAGGTTATGATAAAGATGCGGAAGGCAACGTTTCATTTTGGCAGGCAGGAGGTGAAAATACTTTTTCTTCCATCATTAATGCTACGAACGCCATTACTCCTGGGGCTGCCCTTATTGCAATCATCTCACTTGGTTTATTGATTCTTTGGGATAAAGTGCTAATGAAAAAACATAAAATATTTCAACTGATACAAGGCCCGATAGTGGTTGTTATTCTCGGTATCCTGATGCATTATATGTACCAAAACGGAATATTAAATTTCAGCCTGGCCAGCGACCAGGTAGTGCAACTGCCGGTGGCAAACAGTTTACCAGAGTTCTTTACACAATTTACATTTCCGGACTTTTCGCAAATTACAAATGTTGAAGTTTGGAAAATTGCTTTCGTATTGGCAGTTGTTGCCAGCCTTGAAACACTGCTTTGCGTAGAAGCAACAGATAAAATGGATCCATACAAAAGAGTTACTCCAACAAACAGGGAATTA
Source organism: uncultured Chitinophagaceae bacterium (assembly GCA_946885335.1). Next base: position 2,459 of record CAMPGG010000148.1, on the reverse strand, counting down.
AAAGCGCAAGGGCTTGGGAATGTAGTGTCAGGATTAATTGGTGGCCTGCCCATTACACAGGTTATTGTTCGCAGTACTGCTAATATATCTTTTGGCGGTAAAACAAAAATGAGTGCTGTACTTCATGGTGTATTTTTATTGATCAGTGCTTTAACCATCGCAGGCTTAATGAATATGATTCCCCTGGCAACGCTTGCCGCTATTTTGTTGGTTGTTGGCTATAAATTGGCAAAGCCAGCGCTCTTTAAACAAATGTATAAGCAGGGATGGGAGCAGTTTATCCCATTTACAGCTACGGTTATAGGTATCCTCCTGACAGACCTTTTAATAGGCATCACAATTGGTATGTTATTTGGCATTTTTTATACCCTGCGGCACAGCTACCGGAACTCACACCACTTAAAAAGTGTTATCAATAACCAGGATGGGCACCAGGTACACCATATTGAACTGGCACAGGAAGTTTCATTTTTTAACAAGGCCAGTGTTCTCCAGGCCTTAAATATTATCCCCGGCAATGCTAAAGTGATTATTGACTGTACCCATTCAAAATCCATAGCACATGATGTGGTAGAAATAATACAGGATTATAAAATAAACGCAAAGACAAAAAATATTACAGTAGAAACCATAAACTTTATAGAACCTAAATAACGTCATCATTAATTAAAAAAATAAAACAATGAAAACATTAACTAAAGAAATGCAGGCAGCCATTCCACCGGGTTTAGCTATTGAACTTTTAAAAGAAGGCAATAAAAGATTTGTAAACAATCTAAAAGTAAACCGCAACCTGTTGCAACAGGCAAATGAAACATCAGACGGTCAACATCCATTTGCTGTGATCCTGAGTTGTATTGATTCCCGAACATCTGCCGAACTGATATTTGACCAGGGATTAGGTGACATATTCAGTGTACGCATTGCCGGTAATATTATTAATGAAGATATTTTGGGCAGTATGGAGTTTGGTTGCAAAGTTGCCGGTGCCAAAATTATAGTTGTACTTGGCCATACTAAATGTGGCGCCGTAAAAGGTGCCTGTGATCATGTGGAAATGGGTAACCTTACAGCATTGCTTACTAAAATACGGCCGGCAGTGGATGATGAAAACACCATAAAAGAAAACCGCAATTCAGGCAACGATGAATTTGTAGAAAAAGTTTCAACCATAAATGTAAAAAGAACTGTTCATGCTATTATGGAACGAAGCACCATTTTAAAAGAAATGATTGACGCAGGGCAAATCGGGATTGTTGGAGGTACACATGATATCACAACCGGTGAAGTAACTTTTTATGAGGACTCATTAATTATTAATCACCCAAAAGAAGGCAATCACCAGCTAGCATACCAGAAGGCCATGATTGAATAAAATGTTTCAGACTGCCCGGAGCAAAACTTCAACCTGGTTGTAAAACAGCCATGCTCCGGGACATTTTAACATGCAATAAATTTTTTTGAATGGAAAAAAGGAATGTTTAAAATTCAATCTCTACATCAATAATGTGCGGCTTCATCTTTTGTTTAAACTTGAGGTTTTGCCTGATAAAACAAAAAAATAATTTATAAAGGTTTGTTGACATTATATCATTTATAAAAAATAACCTGATCATACATTGCTACCCTATGCAACCCGCAATATCTTCTCCATCTTACGGCCTTTCGCCAATTCATCTACCAGCTTATCCAAATACCTGGCCTTTTGCGTTAATGGATTTTCAATTTCCTCCACCCGGTAACCACAAATTACACCGGTGATGAGATTTGCATTGGGATTTAATGAAGCTATTTCAAAAAAGGTTTCAAAAGTCACTTTTTGCTCAATCAATTCCTGCAACTTTCGGTCATTGAATCCCGTTAGCCATTCAATTACCTGGTGCAATTCTTCTTTTGTTCTGCCTTTCTTTTCAACTTTTGTAACATAATGCGGATAGACCGAGGAGAAGGTCATTTTTGCAATACGTTCATTGTGTGTGTCGGTTGTATTCATAGCTTATTTATTTAACGTTAGTCATTCCTGTTTTCAATTCCAGGACTCCTTTTCTTTTTACAATGTTTTGATAGTCCCACTGAATTTCTCTTGATTTTTTCAGCCAGCGTTTCAGATCTTTTAAATTGATTTGTTCAAATGAGTTGTAGAAAATAGAAGCATCTTTAAATTTTATACCAACCACATTCAATTTCGCTTCTTCAAAACTGGCGCCGCTCCAAAACATTAAACGCAAACCCGCCTTCTGTTTGCTGTAACCAACAATGGGATTACCATCTAAAAACCAAACTGGATGGGCATGCCAGATCTTGCTTTCGGCTTCAGTCAATACACTGTCTATGGTTGCTGCAAGCAGGTCGCAAATTTCTTTGTCTGTTGAAGTTTGCTGCTGGTTGTATGTTTGAATTTCTGGATTCATTTCTGGTTGTAATGTTGTTAAGTTAAGTTGGATTATAGCCTATAATAT
>CAMPGG010000147.1 GCA_946885335.1 uncultured Chitinophagaceae bacterium | reverse complement strand
TTGAACTCATGTTTACCTGCAGGTAAGGACACCGTTAATATAAAATGATTTTCATTTTTTTTGAATTGATAATCCGCATGTTTGGGATTCCAGTTATTGAACGAACCTGCGATATATAATGTTGATTCTTCCGGTTGGTATTCCGGAACTTTGGTAACCCGGAAAGTTACCTGGTGTTGTGCCAACAAATTAAAAACCAAAAACAAGGAAGCTATGAAAAGGCAGGATTTCTTTATCAAAAGTTTCTTTTTTTAGATTTTACATTTGAATCGTTGGTTGTTTAGTCGTTTAGACGTTTAGTTGTTTAGTAGTCTAACAATTACGTTGGTAAGTTGAAATTTACACACATTTAAACTCTTAAACCCTTAAACCTTTAAACTATGTTGAGTGATAAACCTAAACATCTCAACACCTAAACATTAACCATTAACCATTAATCATTAAACCCTAAACTCTAAACATTTAACCCTGCACTTCAGGTTCGCCTTTTGAAAGATAAGCCTTTACTTTTTTATGTAATGCTTCGCTTAAGGGTACCAGTGGTAAACGGAAATTATTCTGGATCAGGCCCAGTTCCGTTAAAAATGCTTTGACGCCTGCGGGATTATTTTCTGCAAATAAAAGATCAAAACATCCAACCAACTGATTATGCAGTATCCTGGCCTGGTAAAGATTTCCATCCAATGCCGCCCTTACCATTTCAGAAAATTCTTTGGGAAAACAATTAGATGCCACACTGATCACTCCATCCATCCCCATTGCGATCAAAGGAAAAGCCAGGTGGTCGTCACCACTCACCACCAGGAAATCTTCGGGTTTATCACGCATAATGTGCATGCACTGAACCATGTTACCGCTGGCTTCTTTTATACCACAGATATTAGCAACCTTTGATAATCGCAAGGTAGTTTCTGCAGTAACATTACTCCCGGTTCTGCCGGGTACATTGTATAAAATAACAGGTTTCAGGGAAGCTTCGGCAATGGCTTTATAATGCTGGTAAATTCCTTCCTGCGAAGGTTTGTTATAATATGGACTGGCACTGAGTACGGCACTCACATCGTGCATGGGCAAGGCTTCCATTTCTTTGATCACACCATGGGTATTATTACCGCCAACACCAGCAACAACTGGAAGTTTTCCATCATTTGCTTTTAAGGTGAATTCCAGTACTGCTTTTTTTTCATCCAAACTCAGCACAGGTGTTTCGCCGGTTGTACCTAAAACAACCAGGTATTCTACTCCACCATCAATATTGAAATTGATCAATTTATGTAACGACTCAAAATCGATTGACCCATCCTGCTTAAAGGGTGTTACCAATGCAGTTCCTGTTCCTCTTAACTGATCTCGGGTGATCATATAATTATATTAACCTGTTTAAGTTTTGTTCTATTGTTTTACCGGCAATTCATCATAAAAGCCCATACGACCAAATTTTTCTATCCTGTCCGTTACTCTTTGCGCTGCAGGAATTTGTTTCAGGTCACGAATTACAGGCATCAAAAATTCTTTTACAATTCTGGCTGATTCGTCATAATCCCAATGAGCGCCACCAATGGGTTCGGGAATGATGCCATCGATCAAACCAAATCCCAACATCTTATCTGCCGTTAACCTTAATTGTTCGGCGGCTGTTTCTTTGTTATCCCAACTGCGCCATAAAATGGATGAACAACTTTCGGGACTGATCACAGTGTACCAGGTATTCTCCATCATAAAAACCTTATCGCCCACACCAATACCTAATGCACCACCCGATGCACCTTCACCGATGATAACACAAACAACCGGTACTTTTAAGCGGATCATTTCATAAATATTGCGGGCAATAGCTTCTCCTTGTCCACGCTCCTCTGCTTCAAGGCCGGGAAAAGCTCCTGGCGTATCGATCAGCGTAATCACTGGTTTATTAAATTTCTCTGCCAGTCTCATTAATCGCAATGCTTTCCGGTAACCTTCGGGATTTGCCATTCCAAAATTGCGCATCTGCCGCATTTTGGTGTTGATCCCTTTTTGTTGCCCGATGATCATCACCGTTTCTCCATCAATCGTAGCAAAACCGCCAACCATCGCTTTATCATCTTTTACATTGCGATCACCATGCAATTCAATGAAATTCGTCGTCATTTTTTCAACGTATTTCATGGTATATGGCCTGTCAGGATGACGGCTTAATTGTACTCTTTGCCAGCTGCTTAAATGAGCAGTGATCTCTCTTCGTTTTTCTAAAATATTCGCTTCCAGTTTCTGGATAGAATCGCCAAGATCTATTTTGGTTTTTTCCTGGCGCTGCCGCATGGCCATGATTTCATCAATCAATTCTTTGATTGGTTTTTCAAAATCCAGGAATTGCCTGTTGGTTTTAAAAGTCATATTTATTGAATGGTAAGCGGTAAAATTAAGGATTAATCATTTATATAAACCTAACACAAGCGGCCTGGTCTTTTCACTAATTTATTGGTCGATCATTTTTTTCATCAACCGGATCGGAACACCTGACCATTCGGGCCTGTATAAAATTTCGCTTTGCAGGCTTTGCAAAGTTTTTTCCATCAGGTATGTATTTAAAAGGATGTACATATCTTCTTTATTTTCCGGAACCAGTTCTGTATGTTGAACTTTATCCAAATAAGATTTTACAAAAATGCCCGAAGCATAGTAAGCCCAGAGATCGGCTGCATTAAATAATTTATTTACATCATCAACATGGTACTCATTATTCATCCAGATACCTTCATATGCCGCATAATAAAAAGAACGTACAATGCCTGCCACATCACGCAATGGTGAACGCTTTAATCTTCTTTCGCTGTAACTGCGCAGCGGGTCACCGGCAAATCCTAAGAACATCAGGTCCTTACCGGTAAACAGTACCTGCTCCAGGTTGAAATTCCCGTGGATACGGATTTTCCAGGTATCCATTTTATTATGATAAATGCGTTTCATCCGGTTCAACACTTCATCCCTTCTTGCGAAAACATTTTCTGCATCAGCCCTGAAAATGGCCGGCACATTGGCTAATTTTTGAGAACCTGTTTGGTAGGTACCACGTACAAGCGTTAAAAAGCCGGCATATAATGAACGCTGGTAGTGAAGAGAGAATTCTTCCGGAACAAAATCTTTTTCCGTTGGATTGGTTGAAAGGGCAAGATGCATTTCTGCCATCCTTTCTCCTAATAAACGACAGGAGTCAGCCACCTGCAATCCCAACACTTCCTGTAACAGGGGTGATAACTTTTCATAACCTAACGGGTAGCTATATACGCCTTTAACGCTGGTATCCGGCAGTTGCTTTCCATAAGCCTGTAATCTTTCATAAAAATCTTTCACTCTTTCCAGCATATACTGCCTGCCATTGATATTATTTTCAACCATATCCTGCACCATGGCCAGGGCGATATTGGCATTGGGCAATCGCCATTCAATCAGCCCTTTAAATTTGGGTGTGTGGTTGAAGCGGGTATCCTCTGTCAGGTACCTGGTAATTTCAATATCAGGATTTACCGACTTATCTACCAGCCGGTAAATTTTAATGATATAATGATTATCAAAAGCAATGATGGTCCTGTTTTTCCCGGATGACAACCATTTTGGCCGGGTATCTGCATCGCTTTTACCAAATTTCTTTACATCCCGGGAACCATTGAAATATACTTCCTGGTCCTTCAATTCAATGGATTGCCCTTTAGCAATTCTTGACATGAGTGCTTTCTGGTAACGGGGTAAATAAACCGCATCGCATAAATAACCTTCCTTACCATCAACGATCAAACGGGCCATCATACCCTGCGGATGATGCTGCTGCATATAATCAGCCTCCATTCCTTTTGCAAAAAGCAGCGGTAAATGATAAACCTGGGGCAAACCCGCTTCATATCCAACTTCCACTAATAAAATATATGCATGATCATCCTCAATAGGCATATAAACATGATGGATAACCGAAAAACTGCGAACGATCTTAAACCTTCCTTCAAACCAGGTTGTACTGTGTAAATACCGCGGTATGATTGTGTCCAATTGATCCCTGGAATGATTCAATAATAATTCTTTCCATTTTGAAATTTCAAGTACAGGTAATTCAGAACTGACCAGTTCAGTTTCCGGCGTTTTCTTTAATTCATACCAATCATATGCATAAGGACTTAATGTAAAGAAATAGGGAACATCTTCTTTCACCATGGGGAAGCTGTTCTGGCTGAAAACTTCCACCGGTGTCATTCCTTTGTATTCATGCAGGTCAACTTCGGCAGGTTGTGCATACCGGCTCAGGTTTACAATCACCAGGATGATCTCATCACCATAACTTCTTGTAAAGGCTAAAACTTTTGGATTATCCAGGTTCAGGAATTTCATATCGCCCCTGCTGAACGCCTTGAATCTTTTACGCATGGAAATGATGCGCTTCATAAACCATAATAAGGAAGATGGATTTCGCCTTTGCGTTTCCACATTTACTGATTCGTAATGATACTCCGGATCCAGTATAACGGGCAAGTATAACCGTTGCGGGTTGGCTTCCGAAAAACCGGCATTCCTGTCCGGCGACCATTGCATCGGCGTACGCACTCCATCGCGGTCACCCAGGTAATAATTATCACCCATGCCAATTTCATCACCATAATAAATGACGGGTGTACCGCTTAAAGAAAAGAGCAGGCAGTTCATGAGCTCAATCTTGCGCCGGTTATTCTCCATCAATGGTCCCAGGCGGTGCCTGATACCCAGGTTAATTCTTGCCTTGGGATCCTTAGCATACACTTTATACATGTAATCCCTTTCCTCGTCAGTCACCATTTCTAATGTGAGTTCATCATGATTACGTAAAAAAATGGCCCATTGACAGGTATCCGGTATATCGGGTGTCTGGTCAAAAATATCCGTTATAGGATAGCGGTTTTCCATTTGCAAAGCCATGAACATCCGGGGCATGACGGGAAAGTGATAATTCATATGACATTCATCGCCATTGCCGAAATACGAAGCAGAATCTTCCGGCCACATATTGGCTTCTGCCAGTAAAACCGTTCCGGGAAAAAATTCATCCACATGCTGTCGTAATTTTTTCAGGTATGCATGCGTTTCGGGCAGGTTTTCCCCGTTTGTTCCTTCTCTTTCAAACAGGTATGGAACCGCATCAAGCCGGAAACCATCAACACCTAACTTGCACCAATAGTCGATAATTTTAAAAACCTCTTCCTGCACCCTCGGGTTATCATAATTCAGATCGGGCTGATGATGAAAGAAGCGGTGCCAGTAATATTGTTGTGCCACTCCATCCCAGGTCCAGTTTGATACTTCAAAATCCTGGAAAATAATGCGCACATCCTTGTAGCGGGTTGGATCATCAGACCAAACAAAATAATCCCTTTCAGGAGAACCTTTGGGGGCTTTCCTTGCCCGTTGAAACCAGGGGTGCTGATCAGAGCAGTGATTAATAACCAGCTCCGTAATTACTTTCAGGTTTCTTTTATGAGCTTCTTTTAACAGCCGTTTGAATTGGGAAATATTCCCGTATGAGGAATTTATGCTATAATAATCCGCAATATCATATCCATCATCCCGCAAAGGAGAAGGGTAAAATGGCAGCACCCAGATGGCTGTCACCCCCAGATCTTCCAGGTAATCCAGCTTTTCCAGCAATCCTTCAAAATCTCCGATTCCATCGCCACTACTGTCCCGGAAGGCTTTTATATGCAGTTCATAGATGATGGCGTCTTTGTACCAATGCAGGTTTTCATCGAATTCAGTTTTTTTATCAGCCATATTATTTTATTTATCAGGAGCTCCCGGTTCCGGGTCAATACCGGAAATGTAAAACATTTATGCCAAGCGATGTTGATTGGTTGAATGGATGAATGGTTGATAAGTTGATAAGTTGCAAAGTTTCAGGAATTTGGAATTGGGGATTTGGAATTTGGCTAATTGATGAAGAAACGTCATTCTATGTGTCACTTTGAGTTTTTGTGACTAAGTGGCAATGTGTCCTTTTTAAAAACTAACGCTAAACTTTAAACTCTAAACTTTCTAAACCCTAAACGTCTAAACTTGTCATCCTGAGCTTGTCGAAGGATCACTTCCACGGACAAGGTATCGTCTGCCTGGGTCCACTGATACCCCGGATGATGAATGAAACTTCCCAGGTATGGGGTTTACGGGGCGCAATGTTAAGTTTCGATATGGTATAATCATAAGAAAAACCAAATTGCATATTCCTGTACATAATACCCACATAAGGGATAATGGCATTTTTTGACCAATACCAGAAACCGCCATTCAAAATGATATCCGTATTGGTGGGTATGATATATCCCAACGCGGCACCTACAGAATAATAACTGGCATCTGCCTGGAACTGGTAAATAGCATTGGCATTCAGCAACAGGTATTCATTCAGATAAGTTTCATAATTCATATGCGCCACTTTGCGCATGGCCAGGATCTGGTGCTCATCTTCCAAAAATGTTTGTTTGGGACGATTCAGGTGAAAGGCCGCAACGCCAATATCCACATTGCTCTTTTCACTGCTGATGCTGTAGGTAAGTCCCGCACTGGAAGAAAAATATCCTTTCATATTAGATAGTGCCAGTTCACCAGTAGGCAGGTTAACATTAAAACCGGTTCCGGTAAATTGTTCCTCAAAATCCACTCGACCGAAATCTATATACCGGCGACCGTAAATAGCACCAAAACCTGCACCCAAACGATGCAGGTATTTTCCTTCTGATAACTTTACATTATAGGACAGGTTAACGGATCCATATGTACTTTTCACCACGCCGCTCATGGCATAATCATACATCAGCATGGCTCCTATCCCTAAAGTATTTTTTTCTTCCACCATACCGGGCAATTTGTTTTGCATGATCTTCCGGTCATACGAAACAGTACCGGTGGCATAAGGGCTGGCAGGGCCGATCCATTGATCCCGCAGGTTAGAAATCACCCGCCAATCGGCATTGATATTAGCGGTAAGTGCCGGGTTTATATTTAAGGGTGATGAAAAGAATTGGGAAAATGCAGGGTCCTGCGCATGGGCACAAAATGTTCCATACAGCAGACAACATACAATGAGGTATTTCTTCAGCTGGTTCATAACAACACGATTTTTATCTTAATAATACTGAGTTACCGGCACGTTTATAATATTTACCATCCTCACCCACAGCTTCTAACGTCCATGTATAAACGTCAGATACCTGCTCCTGTCCATTAAAGATGCCGTTCCAACCTTCACCGATGCGGTTGGTTTCAAAAACCAATTGTCCCCACCTGTTAAATATCCTGAAATATTTCAGTTCGGCAATATTAACCGTCAGCGGGAATAAACGGTCATTGTGACCATCATTATTGGGCGACCAGGCTTTAGGCACAAAGATGTCTGAATTGAGTGCTGCCGGTGTTTGCACCCTCATCACGACCAGCACTGTATCAATGGTAATACAACCTCCATCTGACCTGATCTGGATAGTATATTCCACATCCTGGTCATACCTGAATATTGGATCCCTTACATCAGTCAGGTTCAACCCAATTGGCGGATTCCAGAGATAGGTATGATTTGAACCAAGATCTCTTGCATTCAGTTGAATTGGAATATTTTCTTCAGCCGTTACAACTGGATAACGGATACCATCAACCGGTTTTGTAATTGTTACCCTTACCTGTACCGCCCGAACAAATTCACAACCACCCACCGCTGTGGCCCGGATATAATAGGTACCGGAAGCGGAAACTGAATCAGGGTTAACCAATGGAACGGTTGTTCCTTCATCCCTCCAGTAAGAGAATACAAGTCCCGTATCACTGCCAGCTGTAATGGACGAATCAGTCAGGTCAACCGTGGCAGGTGAACAAACCGGAGGCGGATCTGCCGTTATAAATCTTGGGGTACTGTTCACCGTTACATTCACTGGTTTCACCACTGAACATCCTGCTGCGTTAGTTGCCTTAATATAATAGGTACCTGCTGTTACTGCAGTTGGGTTACTCAATGGATTTGTTGCAGCAGCATTCAGCCAGTAAGTAAGGATCAACCCGCCATCACTGCCAATGGTTATTGAAGCAATCGTCAGGTCAACCGTGCTGCAGGATACCGGTGGATCATTCACGACCAGGACAGGATCAGCATTTAATGTAAGCTCTGTTGTGATTACACTGTCACAACCAGTAGAATTAGTAATGGTTGATGTATAAGTTCCGCTACTGGTAACCTCTCTTCCATCCGGTAAAATATAACTACCGCCACACCATGAAA
>CAMPGG010000146.1 GCA_946885335.1 uncultured Chitinophagaceae bacterium | reverse complement strand
TGGTTATGGATTTTTATCTATGGGTATCGTTTTCCTTTTTGCCATATTTGGTACTTATTTATATGGATACTTCAAAAACAAGCTACCCCACTAAACTTATATTTTAATTTATAAATATTTGGAATAAGCCCAATTGTATAAGTGTCGATGTTAAAATGTAAATGTGCAAATACCCTGGCCGGCTTCGTTAGCCGGCTTTTTTGAAGAAACAATACCAGGGATTTAAAAAATAAGAAGATGAAAAAAATATTAGTGGCAACAATACTGTTGCTCATGTTTTCTATTGTCCATGCGCAGCACCAGGAAATTTCTGAAAAGCCGGAAATGTATAAAGGCAAACAAGAACAAACAACTGATTCTGCCTCATTGCTGTCTGCATTTAAACGCGGAAGTTTTAACGGGCACTTTCGATATTTTTTCATGGGCACGCAAAACGAGGATGGTTTAACCAACTATTATGCAAATGCTGCCGGAGGTGGTTTGCGTTATGAAACGGCTAAATTTCATGGTTTCCAGTTTGCGGTAAGTGGTTTTTATACATTCAATATCGGTTCGTCAAATTTAGGCAAAGCCGATAGTCTAACGGGGCAGCCTAACCGGTATGAAATTGCTTTGTTTGATGTGGAAGATGCTTATAACAAAAAAGATATTGACCGGCTGGAAGAACTATATATCAAATACAATTATAAAAATTCAGAAATTGTTTTCGGCCGCCAATTAATTAATACGCCATTCATCAATTTACAGGATGGCAGAATGAGACCAACGGGTGTGGAAGGTATTTGGTTTGAAATGAACCAGCTAAAAAATACAAAAATTGAAGGCGGCTGGCTTTATGCAATTTCACCAAGGGGAACAACCAAATGGTTCGACATTGGAGAATCCATTGGCGTTTATCCTGTTGGTGTTCACATCGATGGTTCAAAATCAGCTTATGCAACAAATATTGAAAGCAAGGCAGTATTTCTGTTGGGAGGTCATGTTGAATTAAACAAAAATATCAAACTACATGGCTGGAATGTTTTGGCAGATAACATTTTCAATACGGCCATGCTGCAAACCGACTTTTCTGTTCCATTAAAAAACAATGAAGAATTGTTTGCTTCTGTCCAGGCTGTCAGGCAGGATGCAATAAATCATGGAGGTCACGAAGATGCATCAAAAACATATTTTGAAAAAGATGGCAAATCCATTTCATTTGGTGCAAAGGCGGGATGGAAAAATAAGCGTTGGGAAACCAGCGTAAATTATAACCGGATCACAAAATCTGGTCGTTATTTGATGCCCCGCGAATGGGGACGGGATCCCTTCTTTACCTTTTTACCACGCGAACGCAATGAAGGTTTCGGAGATGTGCATGCTTTTATGGGAAAGGTTAATTATCATTTTCCAAAAGCCAGGATCAAAACATCTCTTGCTGCCGGATACTACCATTTACCCGATGTAAAAAACTACAGGTTAAATAAGTATGGATTACCTTCATATACCCAGGTAAATGCTGATATAAGATATTCGTTTAACAAATTATTGAAAGGCCTTGAAGCACAAGTTTTGGTAGCAGGTAAATTTAACCAGGGAGAAACTTACGATAATAAAAATTATGTTTTTAATAAAGTAAACATGGCTCAATATAATTTTGTATTAAACTATCATTTTTAAAAGGTATGGAGAATACAGAAACTTTAGAAAGGATTTTTGAACCGGCATTGATCAAAGAAATGTACCAGTTTGGTGTCATCAAACATTTTAAGGAAGGCGATATAATAATGGATTATGGTAAGTATATCCGGATGATGCCGATAGTGCTGAAAGGCACTATTAAAGTTTATAGGATGGATGATAATGGCAATGAGATTTTGTTGTATTATTTATCCAGCAATGAAAGTTGTTCTATTGCATACAGTTGTTGTGTTGAAGCAAAAAAATCAGAAGTGAAAGCGGTAGCTGAAGATGATGTTGAATTATTGGCCATACCACATATTAAACTGGATGAATGGCTGTGCAAATACCCCAGCTGGAAAAATTATATCATGCACAGTTTTAATGAACGCTTTCTCGAACTATTTAAATCAATTGAAAGTATTGCATTCAGAAAATTAGATGAACGCCTTATATCCTACCTCAAAGAAAAACAACGCATTTCAGGCTCCAGTCTCATCAAAACATCTCATAATCAAATTGCGGAGGAATTAGCAACGTCCAGGGTTGTAGTATCCCGGTTGCTAAAACAACTGGAGAATGAAAAAAAAGTGATCCTCTATCGTAATGAAATAAAACTATTAAAGGACTTTCATTAGCTGCCTTCAAACTCCCTTTTTTATACCTGGCTAGTTTTTCAACCAAGCCTCACAAAAAAGATGAATTTATTTTTGATCGTTTAATTTTTTGATCAGGTTTATTTCATCCTGCCTGTATGGAGTTCCATCTTTTCTGAAAATATCATGAAACCATTCTACTGGTTCGCCTCCGTCAGGCACAGGTGTATCCCAGGCATAAATGGTGTTGCTTTTCCCGGCAACAAACCCCCAGTTGATGGCACCAACATTTTCCTTTTTTAATATGGGAAGAATATTTGCAAAACGGCTGTTTCTTGTTCTTGCCATATATTCTGTGCATATCAGCGGCCTTCCATTGGCTTTCAGTAAATCAATCGTTCGCTGATGCCATTGTGGCTCTTCATAATTATGGTAAGTGATGATATCAGAATTTCTCAATTGAAACTCGTTTAATTTTTCAAAATCCCATGCCCATAAACCCGCACTGATGGGCTGATCAGGATTTACTTCCCTGGCCCATGAAAAAATACTTTTCAATAAAGGCAATGATTTTTCTTTTTTCCCCGAGTTGCCGGGTTCATTATAAAGATCCCATAACAGGATTCGCTGATCGCTTTTAAAAGCAGTCATCACATCCTGCACATATTTTTTTAACTCAGGGAATTTTGAAGGATCAGCTGAATGCGGGTCACCAGGATCTTGTACCCATCCTGAATTATGAATGCCCGGCTTAGGATCAGGTTGTTTGCCTGCATAACCCAGTTTATTCCAGCAATCATCAAAAAAAACAAACATTGTTTTGATGCCATGCTTGTCAGCAATTTTTAAATATTGATCAATTCTTTTTTTAAAACCATCCGGATCCTGTTTCCAGGCAATGCTATGCAGGTAAACCCTCATCGTATTAAAACCAATACTTTTTGCCCAACTGAATTCCTTATCTATGGTCCCGGGATCAAAAGTTTCAGCCTGCCACATTTCAAGCTGGTTAATTGCGGTTGCTGGCAAATAATCTGCACCAATAATCCAGGGATGTTCGGCATACCATGCTTTGGCTTTTTCAACGCTCCATGGTGTTCCGATTACTTCAATTTCGTTTTTTGTCCCCTGGGCATACAGCAGGTTTAAAGCAAAAATTACATTAAAAAGAATTATCGCATATTTTTTGATCATAGCCGAATTATTACAGTAAGAAATTAATAACGGTTTCATCTTTTAAAATAAAGAAAATTACTGACCCTGCTTAAAAAACTTGAATAAAGACCCGCTCCTAATTGCAGCTTTTATAAAATACCGTGAAAACACGGTTTTTTGCTAATACAGAACGCACAATATTTGCATCAGTGTTTTTTGATTCTATCCTTATGCATTTCGAATGGACATTTAATTCACCAGTACCCACCAGCCTGCTGAATTCCTGTTGCATCAAGCATAATGTCTGGCAAATCATGTACAGGGACTATTATCAAAACCATTTTACCATTGAACCTTATCCTCCTTTAGAGCGCACAGATTTTTGTGCGCTTTTTTTTACCGTTAAAACACGGTTGTCTGAAACCAATGCAATCAGCATCTTTGTTTTCTTGTATTTGATAACTAACCAAAACTAAATTTATGGCACTTGTACAAAAACTGGAATTCGTCGTCAGGCGCAAACACCTGGAACAGGTATTGGCAAATTCAAAGAACGTTGCCATTCGCATAACCCTGGGCGTTAACTCAAATGCGCAATTAGAGATTTCTGCAGCAGGCGTTACTACGCTGGAAAATATTGATCCACCCGGTGAATCAATACCTATTTGCCCTGTGCCACCAGATTGTATACCAGAAGATAATGGCTAAATTATTCAGATCATATTGAAAAAAAGCCGGATTTTGCAGTAAAAAAATATACTCGTGATTAAAGAATTTGTGAATAATTTTCTTGAACCATTATCGCCATTATTACCACTTGTCTTACTCCTTGTCCAGTTCAATAAAGTGAGCGCAATGAAGGAATTGCGCTTGCTTTTATTTATATATGCCCTCCTGTTTGTGTTAAACGTCTCCGCTGCTTTGCTGGCTTATTTAGATAAAACCAACATTTGGATTTATGACCTAAGCGGCATTACAACCTTTCTTTCCATTTCTTTCTACCTGGCTTTACTTCTTAAAACCGATCGATTTCAAAAAATCATATATTTTTTTATACCGGTTTTTACAACTTTTTATCTCGGCTATACATACATGTTGAATGACAGCAGCATTTTTAACAGCCTGGGCTATGCGGTGCTGGCTGTTTTGATCAGCATTTATTGTGTTTTTTATTTTTTAGAATGTATAAAATTTGAAATGCGCAAGCTGACGGATCTTTACAGCTTCTGGGTTGTTACTTCTTTCTTCATATATTTTATGGGGTCATTTTTCATATTTATTACTTATAAAACAATGACCTCTCATGGCATTCAAACAGGAATGCTCTGGGGACTACATAATATTGTTTATTTTGTATCCTGTTGCATTGCAGCATTTGGCATATGGAAACTCTTTCAAAAGAAATATACCTTATCGGAGGCATAACGGTTTTTGCAATAATGATGACTGCATTTATTCTTGTTATCATTAGTGCGCACCAGCAAAAACAACGAAAATATGGATTGGAAAAAGCTGCCCTCAAAGCCCAATACCAGGAAAGCCTGTTGCAATCCCAGTTAGAAATCCAGGAACAAACCTTAAAAAATATTTCCCAGGAAATTCATGATAATATTGGTCAAACGCTTAGCCTGGCCAAACTAAATTTGAATACGCTTAAATTAAATGATCCTCAAAATGCGGTTGTAAAGATCGCTTCATCCAAAGAACTTGTAAGTAAAGCGATCCTCGATTTGCGTTCCCTTTCAAAAACTATGCATACCGACACCATTTTACAGGCAGGATTGCTGAAAGCCCTTGAAATTGAATTGCAAATCATTAGCAGGAGTGCAGATATTCATACAGCTTTAAAGGTAGCCGGAACCCCATTCAGTCTTGACCCGCAAAAAGAACTGATCATTTTTCGCACTATACAGGAGGCTTTCAATAATGTCATCAAACATGCAAATGCACAGTCAATTAACATTGAAGTTATTTATGCTGATAACAAAATGGAAATCACAGTTGCTGATAACGGATCCGGTTTTGATCCCAATGTTTCAAAGCCGGAAAAAGTTGGTGGTTCCGGGCTAAGAAATATGAAAAACAGGATGCAACTTATAGGAGCAAGTTTGAACATTCATTCTAATGATCCTAAGGGAACAAAAGTTCACATTATCATACCAAAATAATAACCATAAAAATAAAATAATGAAAGCTACGATAGCTTTAGCTGATGATCATGTATTGCTGCGCAATGGGCTGGCCAACTTGTTAAAAGAACTGGATTATGAGGTTTTGTTTGAAGCAGATAATGGTAATGATTTTTTAGAAAAACTACAGGATCATCATGCACCGCAAATTGCTTTGATGGATATTAATATGCCTGGCATGGATGGTTATCAAACCACACTTCACTTAAAACAACATTTTCCCGAAATAAAAGTATTAGCGCTTTCCATGTACGATGATGAAAACGCAATTATCCGTATGCTAAGAAACGGCGCAAAAGGATATATATTAAAAGACAGTGACCCTTCAGAATTAAAAGATGCGTTAAATGCGCTGTTGCATAAAGGTTTTTATCATTCTGAATTGGTAACCGGCAAATTAGTTCACTCCATTAATAATATGGATGATGCGGGAAATGCTTCCATAAAAAGTGTCCTGGGCCTGAATGCAAAAGAAATAGAATTTCTAAAATTAGTTTGCACTGAAAAAACTTACAAAGAAATAGCCGACGAAATGCACCTTAGCCACCGGACAATAGATGGTTACCGCGATAATTTATTTGAGAAATTACATATAAAAAGCCGTGTAGGCCTGGTACTTTTTGCCATTAAAAATGGGATTGTTGTCGTTTAATTGTAAACAATGGTCGTCATCAATCATATGAAAATATCATCTCCAAAATTTTACCACGCATGTTTATTGTATTTTCATTGGCTTAAAATTACCGCTCACCAAAATTTACTTCCTATTAAAGCACAATAAAATAATTTAGGCGAATACTCACCAATGAAAAAACTGATCGCCACACTGATTTTTGTATTTGTACAATTAGTTGCTGTATGCCAGGATGCAGCAATCACTTTCATCGTAGAAGATGGTCCTTCTAAACCATTACCAGATGTCACTATTGAATTGTTACGCAATAATGATTCGGTTTTAATAAAAGCCCAATTGACTGATATTTACGGAAGGGCAAATTTTGATAATTTAACCCAAACCAATTACCTGGCCCGGGTAAGTTTTATAGGATACAAAGTAAAATATATAAACTTTCAATTGTCTGCAAACAATCAACACCTGGTGCAAGGTGTTAACCTGGAAAGAAATATTGCGCAGCTTTCCAATGTCACTATAACTGCTGTGAAACCACTGGTAGAATTAAAACCGGGCAAAACAATTGTAAACCTCCAGTCAGGCATTACTAATACCGGCACAACTGTAATGGAAGCACTGGAAAAAATGCCTGGTGTAACCGTTGATAAAGACGGCAATATTTCTCTCAAAGGAAAAACTGGTGTTACAGTATTTTTAGATGGACGGCCAACTTACTTGTCTGGTTCCGAATTAAGCACATTATTAAATGGTATGAGTGCCGAAAATATTGCACAAGTGGAATTGATGGACCAGCCACCAGCCCGGTATGATGCCGCTGGCAACGCCGGCGTTATCAACATCATAACAAAAAAAATACAGCAAAGAGGTTTTAACGGGAATGCATCCACTGCGTTTAGCCAGGGCCGTTACCCTAAGAGCAATAACAGCCTCTTATTAAACTATCGAAGCGGGAAATGGAACATGTCAGGTACTTATGCATTAAACCTGAATCGCGGCTTTACCCGCATCCAGGCTTTGCGAACCTTTTTTCATCCTGGTGGAAGTATAATCACTCAACTTGATCAACCAAGCATGATAAAAGGGAACGGGTACACCCACAACCTTCGCATCAGTGTTGATTATGCGCTAACCCATAAAACTATTTTGGGTGTAACGATGACGGGTATTAATTTGAAACGTAAAAGCATAAGCGATAATACTGCCATCTGGACATCACCGGGGGGCGTAACAGATTCACTGATCCAAACAAACAGCCATATCAAATCAAAATGGCAAAATGGTGGCATCAACTTTAACCTGCGTCACACCTTCAATACGAAACGGGAAATAACAGCAGACCTGGATATGATCAACTATCGCATTCGGGGTGACCAGTTTTTTGAAAACAAATTAATAATGCCGGCTACATACAACGAAACATTCAGGGCCAACATTCCTAACGACATTCAAATTCATTCAGCTAAGGTTGATTATACGGAACAATTTAAACATGTGAAACTTGAAACAGGTTTAAAAACTGCCCGCATAACAACAGATAATATGGCTGCATACGAAATGAAGGAAGGTGCAGAATGGAAACCCGATTATGGAAGATCAAATCATTTTCTATATACGGAAAATATACACGCAGCATATGTTTCTACAGAGTCCCGGAAAAATAAATGGACATTTCAAACTGGCCTTCGCTGGGAATGGACCGGTTACCAGGCAAATCAATTAGGAAATGTGGTAGTAAAGGATTCAACTTTTTCACGCAATTACAACAACCTCTTTCCTACCCTGTTCACATCGTTTGAAGCAGACAGCAACCATACTTTTTCCGCGATAGCCGGCAGGCGTATTGATCGACCCGCTTTTCAAAAATTAAATCCCTTTTTATTTATAATTAATAAATACACTTACCAAAAAGGAAACCCTTTTTACAGGCCACAATACACGTGGAATTTTGAACTGTCACACAGTTATAAAGGAAAAATCCTGACTGGATTAAGTTATAGCAGAAGCACTGATTATTTTTCACAGGTATTTCCTATAGACAG
>CAMPGG010000145.1 GCA_946885335.1 uncultured Chitinophagaceae bacterium | reverse complement strand
GCTGCATTGGATGAAGCAGAAGATTGCCTGGTATTCAACAGTGGTGCAGCAGCCATTTTTGCTGGTGTACTGGCCAATGTAAAAATGGGAGATCATATTATTTCGGTTGATAAACCATATACCTGGGCGCAAAGAATGTTTGATGTTATTCTGCCCAGGTTTGGCATCACAACAACCTATGTAGATGGCAGTGATATCCGGAATTTTGAAAATGCTTTACAACCAACTACCAGTTTCATTTACCTGGAATCACCCAATAGCTGGGATTTTGTTTTACAGGACCTGGAAAAGGTTGCGGTATTCGCACGGAAGCATAATATCATTACCCTTTGTGATAATAGTTATTGTTCACCGTTATACCAGAAACCAATTCCATTGGGTATCGATATTGCCATGCAAACGGCTACCAAATATATTAGCGGACACAGCGATACGCTTGGTGGTGTTCTTTGTGGTTCCGGAGAGATGATGCATAAAATTTTCAGCAGTGAATACCTCAATATCGGGAGTGGTATTCAGCCTTTTAACGCCTGGTTGCTGATCAGGGGTTTGCGCACCTTGCCTGCACGTTTTGAAAAGATCACCAAAACCACGCATGAAGTGCTTACCTTTTTAAATGATCATCCAATGATTGATGAAGTGATTTTTCCTTTTGATAAAAATTTTGCTCAATATGAACTGGCAAAAAAGCAAATGCAGGGAGCCTGCGGGTTGATCACATTTACATTGAAAACAAAAGAAAGAAGAAACATTGTGAAATTCTGTGAGTCTTTAAAGCATATAATGATGGCCGTTAGCTGGGGTGGGCATGAAAGCCTGGTAATCCCTAAATGTGCCGGTATCCCAGAAAAGGATTTTGACCTTGGAAACCGTCAGCATCAATTGATCCGGTTGTATGTGGGGCTTGAAGAAGCGTCTTATTTGACCGATGATTTGCAGCAGGCATTGTCCAATATATAAATTTGATTGTTTACATTCAATCACCGTTCATAAATTAGAACTAATCAGGTTATATGATTCTTATATTTTTGCAACATGTTTAAAAAAACCCTTAAACTTATACTGTTTGGCAGTATAATGTACTTACCAGCCGCATCCCAGGACTTATGGGATTTGCAGCGGGCAGTTGAATACGCGTTAGCAAACAATATTTCAGTGAAGCAACAGGATTTGCAGGTTCGTTTTTCAAACCTGACTTTAAAACAATCCAGGGCATCACAGTTGCCCTCATTCAATGCCGGTTCAAATGTTGGTTACCGGTTTGGTTTAACAGAAAATCCTACAACCGGTGTATTAGAGGACAATAATTTTTTCAGTGGTGGAATAAACCTGCAATCAGGCGTTGATCTTTTTAACTGGTTTTCCAAAAAAAATACCATTGAAGCAGACAGGTTTTCGCTGGAAGCTGACAAGGAGCAGGTTCGCAAAATTCAAAATGACGTTGCTTTAAATGTTGCTGTTGCTTACCTGCAGGTATTATTGGCAAAAGAACAAGCCAATATTTCTTCAGTGCAAATTGCGCAAACAAGAACACAGTTAAATAATACACGCAGCAGGGTAGATGCGGGTGCTTTGCCAGAATTAAATGCCGTGGAACTGGAAGCCCAGTTAGCCAGGGATAGTGCAGCATTTGTATCGGCCCAGGCTTCTGTGAACCAATTGATTTTACAACTAAAAGCATTGTTGAATCTTGATGCTGCTTTGCCTTTTGATATTGTGACTCCCCCGGTTGATATGATCCCGGTTGAACCACTGGCAGAATTGCAGCCTGAAAGAGTTTATGCATTGGCGTTAGCTAACTTACCACAGCAAAGGGTTAATGCACTACGCATTCAGGCGGCAGGTAAAACGGTTGAAGCTGCAAAAGGTGCCATGTACCCGAACCTGGGTGCCTTTGGCAGTTTAGGAACAAACTTTGTAAATTTTAAATCGCGGCCCATTTACGACCAGGTTATTACAGGATATGCTCCTTCTGGTTTAAAAGTAGATCTGGGCGGTGGTATGATATATGACGTTCAGCGCCCTGTTGTAACAGATGGATCAACAGTTATTACTTATATAGAAGCAGACCCCTTAGGCAATCAGCTGAAGCAAAATTTTGGTCAAAGCATTGGCATAAACCTGAGTATTCCCATTTTTAATGGAAGAGGAGCAAGAACAAATTGGGAGAAAAGCAAGATCAATGTAGAACAATTACAATTACAAAACCAGGAATCTGAAAGACAATTGAAGCAGGATATTTATGCCGCTTATAATGATGCAGTAGCTGCAATTGAAAAGTTCAATGCAAATAAAAAAAGTGTTGATGCCGCACAGCGGACGCTTGATTTCGCAACAAAAAGATATGATCTTGGTTTGCTTTCAACATTTGAAATGATCAATAGCCAGAATAATTTACAGCGGGCAAAAATTGACATGATCTATTCGCAATATGATTATGTATTTAAAGTGAAGTTGCTTGAATTTTATAAAGGCCAGGGTTTAAAACTTTAATCAGTTTATACATCAGGTTAAACCGAAATTTTTAAATCACCTGTTTTTAGATGGGTGGTTAATATGTAAAAAATAAAAAATGAGTAAAAAGGTAAAATGGATTTTAATTATTCTGGGTGTGGTGATTGTTGGACTGGTTGCTGCCAAAGCAATTTTTGGGAAGGATGATGATGGAATAAAAGTAACTGTAGAAACAGTTTCAACCCGTACTATTATTGAAACTGTAAATGCTAGTGGTAAAATTTATCCTGAAATTGAAGTAAAGATCAGCCCGGATATTTCGGGTGAGATTACTGAATTAAATGTGCAGGAAGGTGACAGCGTAAAGAAAGGCCAGGTTCTCGCCAGGATTTATGCGGATATATATGCTTTACAAAGAGATGAAGCCTCTTCGAGGGTAAATCAATCACAGGCTACAGTTGCTAACAGTAATGCAGCTTTAGAGGCTTTGGAAGCAAACCTTAACCAGGCCCGCACAGCATATGAAAGAAATAAAAAATTATATAATGATAAGGTTATTTCAAAAGCGGAATTAGAGCAATTTGAAACTACTTATTTATCAGCGCAGGCAAATTATAATGCAGCCAAGCAAAATATACGCAGTTTGCAGGCCGGCGTTCAAAGTGCACGAACCGGTTTAATATCCGCCAATAAAAATTTAGGAAGAACAACTCTTGTTGCTCCTATGGATGGTGTTATTTCTTTGTTAGCTGTTAAAGAAGGTGAAAGAGTGGTCGGAACGGCACAAATGGCGGGTACGGAAATGATGCGTGTTGCAGATATGAGTTTATTGGAAGTAAGAGTTGAAGTAGGTGAAAATGATGTGGTGAAAGTTAACCTGGGTGATTCTGCCGATGTTGAAGTGGATGCATATAATAACCGTAAGTTTAAAGGCATTGTAACTAAAATCGCCAGCAGTACAACGGGAGCTTCATCTGCTGCTTCTGTCAACGATGTTACAAATTATGAAGTTTCTATTCGTTTAGATCCCGCATCATATAAAGACTTGTATGATCCTGCCAGGCCTAAGAAATTTCCCTTTCGCCCGGGTATGAATGCCAGTGCGGATATCAAAACCACCCGGCATGAAAATGTAGTTGCTGTTCCGATTAATGCGGTTACAACTCGTGTCCGGGGCAGTGATAAAACTGCGGAAGATCAAAAATCAGAAGCAAAAAAAGAAAAGCCTGAAGACGTGGAGGAAACTGAAGAAACCAATTCAAATTTGGATGATGAATTAGAAGAAGTGGTATTTGTTTTAAAAGATGATGGAACGATCAAAAAGACGGTTGTAACAACTTCCATCCAGGATATTAATTATATTGAAATCACCACGGGATTAAAAACAGGTGAAAAAGTAATTACTGGTCCTTACAATGTAATCAGTAAGACTTTAAAAGAAGATTCAAAAGTAAAAGTGGTTGAAAAAGATAAACTGTTCGAATAAAATCCATACTTAATTATTTTTAGTAAAAGAAGAACACCTAATGTTCTTCTTTTTTTATGAGTACTACTGCATTGAATCCTTAATTTTATTATTCAGAGTTGGGTAAAAATATAATTATGGATATCAGGTTTGGAATTATTGGCAGTGGCAGTTGGGCAACAGCATTGGTTAAGGTGTTGTCAGATAACGGGCATATATTGAACTGGTGGATTCGAAACCAGGATATCATTGATCATGTAAATCAATGGAACCATAATCCTCATTATTTAAGTTCTGCAACACTGGATCCGGCGAAGTTAAGAATGACCAAAGCACTGGAAGTTGTGATCAGGGAATCGGATGTCATTGTCATTGCTGTTCCTTCTGCATTTGTTGTGGAAGTTTTTCAATCAGTCAATCCGGAAGATCTAAAAGGTAAAAAGATCGTTTCGGCAGTAAAAGGAATCTTACCGGAACAAAATGTTTTATTAAATACTTTTTTTGAAAGCGAATATGGATTTCCGTTAGAAGATTATTTTGCCGTGTTAGGGCCATGTCATGCAGAAGAAGTGGCTGCTGAAAAACTTTCATACCTTACTTTTTCCGGAAAGGATATTGAATATGCTATTACAATTGCAGGATGTTTTAAGCGGTATTATATAAACACCATTATCAATAACGACATCATCGGTGTACAATATGCCGCCGTTTTAAAGAATATTTATGCATTAGGGGCAGGCATCGCACATGGCCTGGATTATGGTGATAATTTCTTAAGCGTTTATATTGCCAACGCGGCCGATGAAATGGCTGGTTTTTTAAGAAAGGCCGGTATTGAACATATAGAAGTAGGTGTTCATGATGGGGAAGATCCAATTAATCATTTAAAAACGGCTAATTATGCCGCCTCTGTTTACCTGGGTGATTTGCTGGTAACCTGTTATTCATTGTTTAGCCGAAACCGGACTTTCGGTAATATGATTGGGAAAGGATACTCCGTTCAATCTGCTTTGCTTGAAATGAATATGGTGGCGGAAGGTTATAATGCTTCCAAATGCATGTTCAATATAAATCAACAGTTTAAGGCCGAAATGCCTATTGCCGAATCCATTTATAAAATTCTATGGCAAAAAGTTAAAGCAGCCGATGGATTTAAACTGATTGAAAAAGAGCTGGTCTGAAATTTTAATAGTTCTTTATTATGGATCATGGAATATTATGAGTAATTTTTTACTGCGTTAAGAACAATGTTTTGCTTAACAAAATATTTTATGATGCCGGAAAACATTGAAATCAAAAACAGACGTTATGCCTTTTTCGTACCATGGATTCGGGCCCACCGCCATTTTATTAATGTTGCTTTGCCTGGTTATTTCCCAGGTGTATAAATATTTCAGACAACGCAGTCATTAATCAAAAAACAAATCCGCCGCTATTCCATCTGCAAGAAATTTTCCTTCCGCAGTTAATTGAAGTTTTTCTTCCTGCATTCGTGCTTTACCTTCCATTAAATATTTCTTAGCCCCGATCTTTAGTTTTTCCAAAGCCTCGTTTCCCCACTTTTCCCCAACAAGTTGCAAGTTTATGCCTTCCATGGTTCGCAATGATGTCATGATGTATTCATTCATTTGCTGGGATATGGTCAATACTTCTTTTTCAAAATTTAATTCGCCTTTTTGCAAAGCTGCTATATACAATGCGTTGTTGGCAATATTCCACTGCCGGCTTTCGCTGTTAAATGAATGGGCTGAAGGGCCGATACCCAGGTAATTTTTACCCTGCCAGTAAGAAGAATTGTGCCTGCTGCGAAATCCGGGTTTGGCAAAATTGGATATTTCATATTGATCATAGCCTGCAGCTTCAAGCCGTTGCATTAAAATATTAAAATGCCTTGCCTGCTGATCGGTATCAATATCCGGCATTTTTTTATTTTGAATGAAGGAATGCAATGCGGTTCTGGTTTCAACAGTCAATGCATAGCATGATAAATGAGGGATGTTGAAGTCAATGGCTTTTTCAATATTCTTTATCCAATTTTCATCCGTTAAATGTGGTAATCCATAAATAAGGTCGATGGTAAGATTATGAAATCCTTCTTCCAAAACCATCCTAATACTGCTTTCTGATTGATGTGCATGATGCGCCCGATTCATCCAAACCAAATCTTCTTCGAAAAAGGATTGAACACCCATACTAAACCTGTTGATACCGGATTGTTTCCATTCTTTAAGCCTGGATTTTTCAATATCATCCGGGTTGGCTTCCAATGTAATCTCAACATCATCATCCACCTTAAAAATAGAATGGATCTTATTTAAAATCCGATCTATATCGCTTGTTGGCAACAGGCTTGGTGTACCTCCTCCAAAATAAATGGTTTCAACGGGGTCATTTTCTGCCAGGTAATTGCGGCGTAATTCAATTTCATTCAATAAAGCTTCAACCATTTCGTTTCTAACCTTCAATGAAGTTGAAAAATGGAAATTGCAATAATGACACGCTTGTTTACAAAATGGAATATGAAGATAAATACCAGCCAAACGAATTATAATTTTAATATTGAGCCCAATAAATAAGTAGCCGCTACCGCCTTACGGAATGACAAAATTACTAAAGCCATTTTCTATATGTCTTTTTCTGTTCCTGTTCCTTTTAAATGCACAAAAAGGAAATGGGCAACCAGCTTATGATTTGCACATTGATTGTGTAGATTATGATTCAATATTTGTAAAAGATGTTTTGAATTTGCAAACCCGGTTTGTATCCCAGGATGCATGCCGGTTGTATGTTGCCGCTTTGCCGCAAACATTAAAGAACCAGGGTTATGTTACTGCAAGCATTGATTCTGTCAGGTTTGATTCTTTAGCTGCTTACCTTATTTTATATGCAGGTAATCTTTATCAATGGTCATTATTAGATGTGCAGGATGTAGACCAGGATCTTTTGCAGTCAGTAGGTTGGCAAAGCAACCGTTTTGATGGTAAGCCAGTTGATTTGGATTTAGTGAATAGTTGGCAACAACGCATTTTAAATCAACTTGAAAAAACCGGTTATCCTTTTGCAAAGGTTTGGATAGATAGTTTACAATTTGAAAATGGACAGGCAACCGCAAAATTAAAAGTTGACAGGGGTCCTCAATATATTGTAGACAGTATCCGGGTGTATGGAGATGTAAAAATTTCCAACATTTATTTACAGCGATACCTGGATATTCATAATGGAAGTATATATAACAAAGAGAAACTGGATCGCATTACCCAAAAAATGCGGGAACTCAGTTTTGTAGAAGAAGAAAGACCATCCAACCTGACTTTGCTAGGGACCGGCTCTGTATTAAACCTTTACCTGAAACCAAAGAAAAGCAGCCAGGTAAATGTGCTTGTAGGTTTTTTGCCGGGAGATGAGCAGGCAACCGGTAAAAAATTCCTGGTTACCGGTGAAGCAAATATTTTACTCAAAAACGCTTTGGCTGCAGGTGAAACCATTGGATTGAACTGGCAACAATTGCAGGTAAAATCGCCGCGGTTAAATTTACTTTACCAGCATCCGTTTATTTTTAATTCTCCATTTGGTGTTGATTTTAATTTCGACATGTTTCGAAAAGACAGCACATTTCTGAATGTAAATTTCCAATTAGGTGCACGATACGCACTAAGCAATACACAACAGGGAAAAGTATTCATTCAAAAATTTCAAACGATAGTAAATGGTATTAATATCCCTTTATTGCTGCAAACCCGCCGTTTGCCGCAGGAAGCTGATGTAAGTTTATGGAATGTGGGTGTGGATTATGAATTGAATTCTACAAACTATCGCTTCAATCCGGTAAAAGGCAACACCTTAAATATGATGTTGGCAATAGGTAATAAAACCATCAAAAAAAACAATGAAGTCCTTGAATTAAAAGACCCGAACAACCAGGGCTTTGATTTTGCAAGTCTTTATGATACGGTAAAATTAAAATCTTACCAGGTAAGATCTACTGCATCAGCCGCCCGCTACTTTCCTTTGGGCAAACAAGGAACCTTTAAAACAGGCATTTCAGCCGGTTTTTTGCACAGTGAAAATTTATTCCGAAACGAGTTGTTCCAGATTGGAGGCTTCAAACTTTTAAGAGGTTTTGATGAGGAGAGCCAATATCTTTCGCAATATGCCATCGGAACTTTTGAATACAGGTATCTTATTGGTATGAACTCTTATTTCTACACATTCATAGATGGCGGATTTGGTAAAAATAAAAGTCAATCAGCCAATGAAAGCTATCAATATATTGGGGCTGGAGCGGGTTTAGCCCTGGAGACCAAAGTTGGGATTTTTAATATTGCGCTGGCTGCAGGCAAAAGAAATGACCTGGAATTCAACCTAAGGCAGTCAAAGATCCATTTTGG
>CAMPGG010000144.1 GCA_946885335.1 uncultured Chitinophagaceae bacterium | reverse complement strand
TTAAAAGTCAGCCATCCATCCTGTTCTAATGCTTTAATAGCATATAGCGCAGTGAAACTATTGATCTTAAATTTTTTGATGAAATCAGGAAAATCAAAATCAAAATACATTCCCTGCCCGGTCAATACGGGTATCTGCAGGTAGTTGGCAAGAGATTGGTAAACCATTCTTATATCCTGTAAAGATGGAAACCTGGCATCAGACTGGTTTTCCAAATCATGCAGATCATGATGGCTGCATAAAAGAACAGCATAACTCTTTTTACCATCCCGACCGGCACGTCCTGCTTCCTGGTAATAATTTTCCAGGCAATCTGGAACATCTGCATGAATCACTAAACGAACATCGGGTTTGTCTATGCCCATACCAAAAGCATTGGTACATGCAATGACCCGAACTTTATTGGTGATCCAATCTTCCTGTTTTTTATTTCGTTCTTCTAATGAAAGGCCTGCATGATAAAAGTCGGCAGTAATTCCCTGCATTTCCAGCAACCTGCAGATTTCCTGCGTTCTTTTACGACTCTTACAATAAACAATGGTGCTTCCTTTAACCTTATTAATTATTTCAAGCAACCGGTTGATTTTTGAATCGGGCTGAAAAACACTGTAGGATAAATTTTTTCTTTCGAATGAATGCTTAAAAATTTGCTCTTTGCTGAATGATAATTTCTGACAAATATCCAACTGTACTTCCGGGGTAGCCGAAGCCGTTAGTGCCATGATGGGTACACCAGGTAATTGTTCTCTCAACGCTGCAATACGTAAATAGGGTGGCCTGAAGTCGTAGCCCCATTGTGAAATGCAATGCGCCTCATCAACAGCAATTAAGGAAATATCCATTCCCGGCAGGTACTCCTGGAACAAAGAGGTTTCTAATCTTTCTGGTGAGACATATAAAAAACGGCAATTACTTTCTGTAGCAACTTTTAAAGTGTTGATCACTTCCCGGCGTGACATTCCTGCATAGAGCGCAAATGCAGTAATGCCTTTTTTTCGCAGGTTTTCAACCTGGTCCTTCATCAAAGCGATTAAAGGAGAAATCACCAGGCACAATTTTCCCTGCATCAACGCAGGAACCTGGAAGCAAATAGATTTTCCACCACCTGTTGGTAATACAGCCAGCGTATCATTTCCATTTAAAACAGATTGAATAATATTTTCCTGCAAAGGACGAAATAATTCAAAGCCCCAATACTTTTTTAATATGGAAACAGGCGTGTCCAGTTTTGAATTAAATTAAAAATTCAATAATCAGTTTCTAAAGAATTAATGGAAAATATTAAACTACTTTTTTTACAAATAACCTTCCTGAATTTATGGCCAGCACAACATCGCTTAATGCCATTACCAGTGCACCAAAAGTAGGTGTTAAAAATCCAAGTGCCGCTACTGGTATAGCAATAATATTATAACTAAAAGCCCAGAAAAGGTTTTGTTTAATGGTGATATATGTATGCTTGCCAAGGCCAAGTGCTGTAGGCAAATTTTTTAAACCGTTATTCATCAAAACTACCTGCGCACTTTGCATGGCTACATGAGAAGCATCACTCATACTGATACCCACTGTTGCTCTCGCCAGCGCAGGTGCATCGTTTATTCCATCACCCACCATTACCGTTGGTTCTTTGGCTGATAAATCGGTTATAATGTCTAATTTTTGTTGCGGGGTTTGTTCTGCAATCACTTCATCAATACCAAGCTCATTAGCCAGTTTCCTTGTTTTTTCATTTCGATCCCCGCTTAATAAAATTGTTTTGATGTTTTTTGATTTGAGATAGTTAACGACAATTTGAGATTCTTTTCTCAATTCATCTTTCAAATCGATCCATCCAACCAGTTCCTCATTTTTTAAAACATAAACCTGGTGATGATCTTCATTTGTTTGATGTTGTGCACCCGCGTAAGAACCAGCCTGGAATATATTACCCTCTTTATCTTCTGCCCGCATACCCCGGCCTTTTATTTCTTCAATTTTTTTCCAGCGGGTAACATTATTTGTTTTCCATTCGTTCGCAATACTTTTTGCCAGTGGATGATTGGAATATTTTTCGAGTGAATAGACAAGTGCTTTAAAATCTGCCACGTTCATATTTCCAGTATCAAATTTTTCAATACTGAATTGCCCGGTGGTTAATGTACCGGTTTTATCAAAAACAACTTGTTTAATGTCTTTAAATAATTCAAGGCTTGAAGCATTCCGGAAAAGAATTCCATTTCTTGCGCCGCGACCCAATCCAACAGCAATGGCTGCAGGAGTTGCTAATCCCATAGCGCAAGGACAGGCAATAACCAGTACGGCTATACTTCGCATAAGCGCATCCGTGAAATCATTTAAAACAATCCAGTTAACGCCTAATGTAACAAGGGCAATACCAATTACAACCGGTACAAATATGGCGCTGATGCGATCGGCCATTTTTTGCACCGGTGGTTTTTCGCCTTGTGCCTGTTTTACCAATTGCATAATATTAGCCAAAACGGTATCGTTTCCTGCTGCTGTTACCTGGGTTTTTACCGTTCCATTTTCAACAATGCTTCCACCAATCAATGCGTCTTTCGCTTTTTTAAAAACAGGGATACTTTCGCCTGTAATAATGGCTTCATTCATTTCAGCTTCACCCCATAATATTTTGCAATCTGCCGGAACCTGTTCTCCTGTTTTAATTAATAAAAGATCACCTGGCCTTAACTGTGAGCTTTCAACCGGGAAAACAATTTCTTTGTGCTGATCGTCAAAAGCAATCATATTGGCCATTACTTTTTGCGTCTTTGCCAGGTCTTTTAAAGCTTTTTGTGTAGTAGCAACCGAGGCATCTTCCAGGTGATTACCCAAAAAAACAAGCGTGATGATTGTCGCGGCAGTTTCATAAAAAAGATATTCATCACCAAGCCCCATGATATGACCAGCCAAACTATAAACAAATGCTGCTGTTGCACCTAATGCAATTAAAACATTCATATTAGGAACACCATTGCGAATACTGTTTACAGCACTACGACCAAAAAATAACATGCCGACAATGTAAACAGGTAATGCCAGACCTAACTGTATCCACGGATTCATCAACCAATGGATATGGAGGCCAGGTATCATGTGTAACATCAATACCAAAGTAAACGGAAGGGTAAATAAAAAACGGTGAAGATGTGTTGATAAAAAAGGCCTGGTCCTGGTATCAGCCGTCCCTTCATGCACAACCTGGTATCCAAGTTTTTCTATTCCTTTGGCAATTTGTTCTGGTGTAGTTGTATCATTCATATTGAAGGAGACTTCTCCACCAATCGCATTTACTTTTACATTTTGTAATCCTTTTTTTTCAAGGTACTGGTGAATGGTCAGGGCGCAATTTGAACAAGTCATTCCTTCAACTTTCCATTGTGTTTTTTCCATACTTTTTGAATATCTGATTTGCAAAATTACCAAATGGTTAATGGTTGGACATTGTTCTGAATCACTATCTTTTTTACATGGTTGCAAACAACTGTTAAATTTGAGCTATGGAATGGTTAACAACAATCGCAAACCTTGAAAGCACCGCTGCATTATTTTGGAATTCTTTAAATGAAAACCGGGTATTTGTTTTTCATGGTGAAATGGGTGCAGGTAAAACAACCTTTATTCATGCCTTGTGTGCACACAAAAACATCCAGGATCCATTCAGCAGTCCTACATTTTCATTGATCAATGAGTACCGGTATGATGAAGATGGTGAAGAAAAAATCATCTACCATATGGATCTTTACCGGGTAAAATCTGAAGATGAAGCCGTGCAGGCAGGCATCGAAGATTGTTTATACAGCAAGCACATTTGCCTGGTTGAATGGCCTGAAAAAATTCCCCACCTTTTACCGGTTGATACCTGCCATGTTTTTATAGAGATTACCGGCCCTGAAACACGCCGCATCCGAATAGGAGATAAATAACTATTTTTGAAATTATAAATAGTGCTGCTTTACAATTAAATATAAATGATGAGCACTATTAAATGAGGAACAATCAATTTAGAAACGAGCATCCAAAAAATGGCGCAGCAAAAACCTTACATCAGCACATCTTTCAGCTACGAAACTCTTGAAGAAACTTTAGATATAAAACCGCAGGGCGCCCAACTTAATATTGGAATTCCAAAAGAAACTGCTTTCCAGGAAAACCGGGTTGCATTAACACCTGAAGCAGTAAGTGTGCTGGTTAGTAATGGCCACCAGGTTGTGATTGAGCATAATGCAGGTGAGGCAGCGCATTTTGGTGATAAGGACTACAGCGAAGCGGGTGCCCGTATTGTATATGAAAAGGCCGAAGTATACCGGTCACCCATACTTGTAAAAAGTGCACCCGTTATTGAAGAAGACATTCCTTTTTTGCAATTGAACCAGGTCATTATTTCGCCTATCCATCTCAGTGTTTTAAAGTCAGAATTGCTGCAAAAAATGATGGATAAAAGAATTACCGCTATCTCTTTTGAAAACCTGAAGGATGATAGTGGTACATATCCCATTGTTCGGAGCATGAGTGAAATTGCAGGTAGCGCAGTAATGTTGCTGGCAGCGCATTACCTCGGTTCAGCAAATCATGGTAAAGGTGTTTTATTGGGAGGCATTTCGGGTATTCCGCCTACTAAAGTGATTATTTTAGGCGCTGGGATAGTTGGTGAATATGCAACCCGGGCAGCCATAGCTTTGGGTGCTTCTGTAAAAGTTTTTGATAACAGCGTTTACCGGTTAAAAAGATTACAAACCAATGTGGGACATCGTCTATGGACATCCGTTATAGAGCCAAGGATTTTGGCCAAACAGTTAAAGTCATGCGAAGTGGCGGTAGGTGCATTGAATTCTGCCGGTGGCAGAACACCCATGGTGGTTACTGAAGAAATGGTCAGTAATATGAGAACTGGCAGTGTAATTCTTGATGTAAGTATTGACAGGGGAGGATGTTTTGAAACTTCTGAAATCACCTCCCATGAACAACCAGTTTTTATTAAGTATGGTGTAATTCATTATTGCGTTCCCAATATACCTTCAGGTTTTGCCCGCACAGCATCCCAGGCTATCAGTAATGTACTGATGCCATTATTATTAGAGGCCGGGGAAGAGGGTGGTTTTGAAAAATTGCTTTGGCATAAAGTTCACCTGCGTAGCGGGATCTATATGTTCAAAGGCGCACTGACAAATTTTTATCTCAGCGAGAGATTTGATTTAAAATATACGGACCTGAACCTGCTGATCGCAAGCCAGCGCTAAAAAATTGATCTGTTATTTATAATCGCTGATTAAAAGCTGGTGTTTGCAAAACCCATATTCTATTTCATCGTTACTGCTAACCACTACCAATCTTTTTTCACAATGTTCATTTACGAGGTTGTGATATAAATTAATGCCAGCAGTATCCAGGTTTGTGCAGGGTTCATCCAATAAAACAATAGCCGTATCAGAAAAAATGCATTGAGCCAGTTTTACTCTTTGTTTCATCCCTGAGGAATAATACCTGATCTGTTTATCTTTTGCATTTCCCAGTCCAACAACTTCAATGATAGCATGCTTGTCAAAACCCGGAATGAAAGGTTTAAATTTCTGGTGAAAATCTAGGAATTCAAGCAACGTCATTTCTTCCACAACTTCCAGGTATGGAGCACAAAGTGAAACGGAGGAGTAAATATTTTCCTGTAAAATTTCTTTATCACTAAACCACCATTGGCAATTTCCTTCGCTTTGTTGCATGGAGCCACTGAGTACTTGCAAAAGCGTTGATTTTCCAGACCCATTTGGTCCAATAATAGCGTAAGATGAACCTGAAATTAATTCTGTGGTAAGATGGCGAAATATCCAGTCGCGGTTAAAACGTTTACCGGCATTAGTCAGCGATATCTTCATCAACATGGTTTTTTGAAAACCGTTTGATAATGCCCCGGCGGGATTCACGAATGAACGTTACAATTTCATCCCGTTCATCGGTGGCATCAAATTCTTCTTCCAGGTATTGAATAGCCTGTGTGGTATTTAATCCTTTATTATAAATTACCCTGTAAATATCCAGGATGTGATTGATTTTTTCAACGGTGAAACCTCGTCTCTTTAAACCTACACTATTAACACCGGCATAAGAAATGGGGTTGCGGGCAGCTTTTACATAAGGCATAACATCTTTCCCAACCATAGAGCCACCGCTTAAAAAAGAATGACGGCCAATTTGTATAAACTGGTGAATGGCACACATTCCACCTAAAATTGCATAATCTCCAATAGTTACATGGCCCGCAACCTGTGTATTATTGCTTAATATGCAATGGTTGCCCACAATACAATCATGCGCCAGGTGGCAATAAGCCATAATCAGGCAGTTATTGCCGATGATGGTTTGTTCCCGGTCCATTGTGCCCCGGTTAATGGTAACAAATTCACGGATCGTTGTATTATCTCCGATTACTACCCGGCTGTATTCACCCTGGAATTTTAAATCCTGTGGAATGGCTGCGATAACGGCACCGGGAAAAATTCTGCAATTTTTGCCAATACGTGCACCTTCCATGATGGTTACATTGGAACCTATCCAGGTGCCTTCGCCTATTTCCACATCCTGGTGTATGACTGAAAAGGGATCAATCTTGACATTGGTTGCCAGCTTAGCGTTAGGATGTATGTAAGTATGCGGATGAATCATGAAAGGGTTATATAAAAAACCTCCGCCCCAGGGCGGAGTGGTGCAAAGTTAATTGTTCAGAGAGAATAGGGAAGTTTTTTTAGCTAACACCTGTTAAAAAAATGTTTCAACTTCTCAAAACCAGCTTATTAAAACATATTTATGACAATTCTCAGGTTTCAAATTAAAGGATGGAACGTAAATTTGCGGCCAATGCACCAACCTCCCGACATACTCCAATTAGCATACAGGCAAAACCTGATGCAAAGCGATCTCTCCCTGCTGCACGAAAAGGAACAATTAATACCTGGTTCCGTTCAATATACAATTCAGCGTTATAGCCGTAATATTCAATGGAATATGGAAGATACCGGCATGTTGGTTTATCATTTTGAAAAAAAGAACAGGGAAAATAATTTTTTAGAACTCAAGTTCTGTATTTCGGGAAATGTTTATTGCACCGATAAAGATGCAACATGTGATGATTGTAAATTCAATCATTCAAAGAATTGTGCGGAAAGAGTAGAAAGTGTGGATGTGGTTAGTTTTAAATTCTCCCCGGCCCAGCTCTCGCAGTTTGTAAAACCGCGTAGAAGCAACGATTTACTTACGGAAGATATACTTACGTTCAGCCATTATTCATCCTTTACCAAAATTTTGCCTCTTTGTGGAAAAACCCGAAATGTGCTGGAGGGTTTATTAAATCATTCTTATTCTGACAGCCTGGCCAATATTTTCATTAATGCCCAGATCCAGATGTTATTACTTTATAGCCTGGATTGCATGGTGGGTGAAAAGGAAATAGACACCATAAGTTGTAAGTTCCTGGCAAATGAAGCGGATCGTGAAAAAATTACCAGGGCCAGAGAAGTGCTGATCCAGCATATAGGGGAACCCATTACCATAAAGGAATTGAGTCGTAAGGTAGCCATCAATGAATGTTACCTGAAAAAAGGGTTCAAAGAAATGTTCGGCACAACCATATTCGACTTTTACCAGGGCCAGCGTATGGAACATGCCAAATACCTGCTTTATGAAAAAGGGCTAAGTGTTACCGAAGTTTCAGTTATGCTGGGCTATTCTTCTATTTCTCATTTTTCCACAGCTTTTAAAAAACATACCGGTTTAAAGCCGTGTGAATTGTTATTGCGGAATTAAGCTTTGCCGCGATAATTCATAATATCCCTGTCAAAAAGATATAAGCCACTCCTGTCATCTCCAACCAGTTCAAGTTTATCGTTCAGGACCCTAGCTGTTCTTTCTTCTTCAATTTGTTCATTTACATACCACTGTAAAAAATTATGGGTTGCATAATCTTTTTCGGTTAAAGACAGGTGAACCAGGTCGTTAATGCTGTTACTCACTTTAAGTTCGTGTTTTAAAAATTCTTCAAAAACACTTTTTATAGATTTAAAGGTTACAATGGGTTGAACCAAAGCAGGCACAACCGCAAATCCACCTCTTTCATTAATGAACCGGATCAGTTTCAGCATATGGATCCTTTCTTCATCTGATTGTTTGTAAAAAAAGTTTGAAACACCATCCAGTCCGGGTTGTATTTCTGCCCATGAAGCCATGGCCAGGTAAGCTTGGGATGACTCAGCTTCCATTTGGACCTGGTTATTTAATGCGGCTTGTATTGGTTTGCTTACCATAATATTTAAGTTTAATTACACTAAAATTAATCAATTGCTAAC
>CAMPGG010000143.1 GCA_946885335.1 uncultured Chitinophagaceae bacterium | reverse complement strand
GTATTGGAATGAAAAACACCTGATGGTATCTGGTGCAAAACAATCTTTTTATCCTGCACATAAAGCGTATGACCGGCATTCGGTCCACCCTGGAACCTGGCAATTACATCATAATCCTTAGCAAAAAAGTCCACGATTTTTCCTTTTCCTTCATCGCCCCATTGCAGCCCCAGTAAAACATCAACCATTATAATATTTGTTTTTTTATATAAAAGAAGGCAAAAATAAGGTTTCATAAAAAAGCCACCCAATATTTCAGGCGGCTATAAAATAAACTTTGAAAATGATTTTTTATCAACTTGTTTCCGTATCAAACCTGTCAACGGACTGAATACCATTTAATGATTTAAGGCGAATAACCAATTCATCCAGTTCTTCTTTATCATGCACAAATAAACGAATATGCCCTTCAAAAATTCCTTCTTTTGATTCTATAGTTAATGCTGCAATGTTTATTCGAAGATCTCCGCTGATAATGGTAGTGATTTTATTTACAACTCCCACATCATCCATACCAATGATCTTCAATCCAGTTAAGAAAGAAATTTCTTTATTCTTGGCCCATTTGGTTTTCACTACCCGATGCCCGTAATTGGCCATTAACTTGGCCGCATTGGGACAATTTGTACGATGTATCGTTAATCCTTTGCCGGTTGTTACAAAACCAAAAACATCATCACCCGGAATAGGCTTGCAACAGTTAGCCAGGTTGTAAACTATTTTGTCACTGCTTTCACCAAATATGATCAGTTCCGCATCTTTTTTTGATGGAATTCCATGATGGTCTGATTTTAATTCATGCGTTTTAACGGGTTTTGGAATTTCAATCTTATCACCATGAACTTTAAGCTCCTTGATCTCTTTCAGATCGATATTCTTAACGGCAATCTGGTAAAAAAGATCAAGTGGAGAATTTAATTTATACCATCCTACCAATTCCTCAATATTATGCTGGCTGAAAGCTGCACCCATGTTTTCCAGCTTTTTCTGCAACGCATATTTGCCATCTTCTGCTATTTTGCGCTTTTCATCTTTAAGTGCATCTTTTATCTTACTGCGAGCCTTAGCAGTAACCACAAAATTCAACCAGTCTTCATTCGGCTTTTGTTTACTGCTTGTAATAATTTCTACCTGGTCCCCGCTTCTTAGTTTATGACTGATAGGCACCAACTTATGATTTACTTTGGCGCCTATACATTGAACACCAATGGCACTATGTACAGAAAAAGCAAAGTCCAATGCGGTAGAACCGGTAGGTAACATTTTTACATCACCATTTGGCGTGTAAACATAAATTTCTTCGGCAAGGAAACTGAGTTTAAAATCCTGCAAAAAATCAACTGAATCTGTATCCTGGCTGGTCAGCACTTCCCTTATCTGGTGAAACCATTTTTCAAAACGGCTCTCATCGCTTCCGCCATCTTTATATTTCCAATGTGCAGCCAGTCCTTTTTCAGCAATTTCATTCATCCTTTTAGACCGGATCTGCACTTCAACCCAGCGGCCCGAAGGGCCCATTACGGTAGTATGCAGTGCTTCATAACCATTGCTCTTGGGATTGCTTAACCAGTCGCGAAGCCGCTCTGGTGATGGTGTGTATTCATCTGTGATCAGGGAATAAACTTTCCAGCAATCTTCCTTTTCCTTTTCGGGTGATGAATTAAGAATGACACGAATGGCAAAAAGATCATAAACCTCTTCAAAATCCACCCCCTTTTTCTTCATTTTATTCCAGATGGAATGAATGCTTTTGGGACGGCCATAAATTTCAAAATCAAACCCGCTTTTAATAAGCTTGTCCTTAAGCGGCTTTACAAATTCATTGATGAATTTGGATCTTTCTCTTTTGGTTTCCGCCAATTTGCGGGCAATCTGGCGGTAAGTATCCGGCTCCATGTATTTCATGGCCAGGTCTTCCATCTCTGTTTTAATGCTATATAAACCCATTCTATGGGCAAGAGGAGCATAGACATAAACAGTTTCTGAGGAAACCTTTAATTGCTTTTCCCTTTTCATACTGTCCAGGGTTCGCATATTATGCAGCCTGTCTGCCAATTTGATCAATATGACCCGTGGATCATCAGTAAGTGTAAGAAGTATTTTTTTAAAATTTTCGGCTTGCTTGGATGCATTTACATCCACTACATTGCTGATTTTGGTCAATCCATCTACGATCTTACCGATCTCGCTGCCGAACTCCCTTTCCACATCTTCCAAAGAAATATCAGTGTCCTCAACAGTATCATGCATCAAAGCACAAATGGTTGACCGTACCCCCAATCCAATCTCTTCTATGCATATTTTAGCAACGGCCAGGGGATGCAAAATATATGGCTCACCACTTTTTCTACGCATGGTTTTGTGGGCTTCCACAGCCATTTCAAATGCGTGGCGGATTAATTTTCTATCACCTGGCTTTAGTTTAGCTTTTAAGCTCCGCAAAAGGGAACGGTATTCCCTGAGGATGAGTTTCTTCTCCTGTTCTTCGTTTAAACCGTATTTAGGTATGTGTGCTACCGTTTCCATATATTATTGTGCTACACGAATTTACGTTGATGTTACCTGCAACCTATAATTTACGATTAAAATTGTTTCGTTAAATTTAAAATCTACCGCGAAAGAATCTTTTGAAGCTTTTATAAAGTGAATAAAAGCCCCTACATTTGCAGCCCGAATTTGGAACCCCAATATGGGTTTTCAGAAAGTGAAGCGGATGTGGTGAAATTGGTAGACACGCCAGACTTAGGATCTGGTGCCGCGAGGCATGGGGGTTCGAGTCCCTCCATCCGCACAAAGGTTGAAATGTTGATCCCCGTGATCAACATTTCACCTAATTATCTTATCAACTTACATACATGGCAACAATTACCAAAGAAAATATTGGATTGCAACATGATAAACTGATCGTGTCGATTGACAAATCAGATTATCTTCCTGCTTTTGAAAAAGCATTAAAAGAACATAGTAAGAAAGCCAATATACCTGGTTTCAGAAAAGGCATGGTTCCTGCCGGGTTAATCAAAAAAATGTATGGCAGTTCTGTTTTAACGGATGAAGTGCTTCGCACCGTTGACCGCGAACTGAATACCTATTTGCAAAATGAAAAGCTGGAAATATTTGCCCAGCCCCTTCCGCTTGATTTTAATTTACAGAACCTGGATGTAAACAACCCGGTAGATTATTCATTTTCGTTCGAAGTTGGCGTTAAGCCTGAATTTGAACTGGCAGATCTTTCCAAAGGAAACTTCACCCGTTACAAAGTTGAAGCAACTGAAGAAATGATCAATGCCGAAATTGAACGTTTGCAGAATCGTTCCGGCAATATGAAAGATGTGGATGCAGTGGAAGGCGATGAAAACGTGTTGAACATAAACTTTATTGAATCTGATGCGGATGGAAATGAAGTTGAAGGCGGCATAACAAAAGACAATTCTGTATTGGTAAAATATTTTAGTGAAAGCACCCGTCCGGGCTTGATTGGTAAAAAAGTGGGCGATTCGTTTGTGATCCAGCTCAAAGAAGCATTTGATGAAAAAGAAAGAGAATGGATTTTGAGTGATTTAGGATTGAATAAAGACAATCCTGCAGATGCAGAAAAATATTTCAAAGTTGTAATCACTAAGGTTGGCCTGGTTGAAAAAAAGGAATTGAATGAAGAGTTTTTTAAACAACTCTATCCAAACCTGGATATTACAACAACCGAAGAATTTAAAAACCAGATAAAATCTGAAATTGAAAAATACTGGGATAGCCAGGCTACTAACCAGGTTCATGACCAGGTTTATCATTATTTGCTTGATAATACCAACATTGCATTCCCTGAAAACTTTTTGAAAAAATGGATGCAATCACAGGGAGAAACGCCAAAAACAGAAGAACAGGTTGAAACAGAATTCCCTTCTTTCACCAACCAGTTAAAATGGACATTGATTGCTGAGAAACTGGTAAATGAAAATGATATCCAGGTAAATCCAGATGATATCCGCAACCTGGCCAAACAACAACTATTTGGTTATATGGGCATGAGTGGTATGGATGAAGAACAGGACTGGATAAAAGAATATGTAGATAAAATGATGAAGGATCGCAAATTTGTAGAAGATGCTTACCATCGCATTCAAACCCAAAGAATTTTTGAATGGGCAGAAGGAAAAGTAAATGCAACTGAAAAGAAAATTGCGGCCGATGAATTCACTAAGATCATAGATGAACACAGTCATCAGCATTAATAAATAAAGAATTGAAAGAAAAGGTTGATCAGTGTCCTGGTCAACCTTTTTCATTTATTCAGCCATCTTGTCAACTTATTTTGCGGTTTTGGCATTTGGACGGATATTTGATTAACTAAATACTCAGAATAAAATTTCCCATATGAGCTTTAATTCAGAATTTGAAAAATATGCGGTTAAACACCGTGGTATTAGCAGCAATACATTAGATAGTTATACAAAACACATGGTTACGGCTTTAACGCCAAACATTATTGAAGAAAGGCCCATGAATGTGGCGGTTATGGATGTTTACAGCCGCCTGATGATGGATCGTATCATCTTCCTTGGCTATCCAATCAATGATGAAGTGGCAAACATTGTTACAGCACAGTTACTTTTCCTTGATTCAACTGACAGAACCCGTGATATCAATATGTATATCAATTCACCTGGTGGAAGTGTTTACGCAGGCCTGGGTTTATATGATACCATGCAATACGTGTCTCCGGATGTAGCAACCATTTGTATTGGTATGGCAGCCTCAATGGCTTCCGTTTTACTGGCTGCCGGTACAAAAGGTAAACGTGCTGCGCTTAAGCATGCACGTATCATGATGCACCAACCCAGTGGAGCCATTGGCGGACAAGCCAGTGATATTGAAATAACGGTGAACGAAATACGCAAACTCAAAAGAGAATTGTACGATATCGTAAATCATCATTCCGGGAAAAGCATTGCCGAAATTGAAAAGGATTTTGAACGCGACCACTGGCTTACAGCGCCTGAAGCAAAAGAATATGGATTGGTTGATGAAGTGTTATTGACAAATCCTAAAAAAGATAAAAAGGAATTATTATAGATTTTGGTTTGATAACAAAATCTTCCATTAAATAATTAAACAAATTACCAGTTATGTCTCCAAAACATTTTTTATATAACGGCTGGATGAATGAAGAACCGGCAGAAGAAAAAGAAGAAAGACCCGACTCCGATCTCAGGATGTTCAACAAACGTTTAGAAAAGTATTTTTTTGAAAAAAGACAAGTTCAC
Source organism: uncultured Chitinophagaceae bacterium (assembly GCA_946885335.1). The sequence continues at coordinate 3,125 of CAMPGG010000143.1, read as the reverse complement.
CTGTGGGGAATTGTAGATGATAAATCGGCCCGTGATGTAGTAGCGAAAATGCTTTTGCTTGATGCGGATAAACCAGGAGAAGAAATAAAATTTTATATCAATAGCCCGGGTGGCGTGGTAACCAGTGGTATGGTGATCTATGATACCATGCGCATGATGAGCTCTCCTGTGAGTACAATTTGTATGGGTCTTGCCGCTTCCATGGGAAGTATTTTATTAAGTGGCGGTAAAAAAGGTCATCGATATATTTACCCTCATGGTGAAGTGATGATACACCAGCCAAGCTTAGGCGGATATATTCAGGGAGTTAGCAGCGACCTGGAAATACAAGCCGTGCAAACCAAAAAAGTAAAAGAATTAGGTGCCCGTATTTTAGCGGAGAATTGCAATAAAACTTTTGACCAGATCATGAGAGACTTTGACCGCGATTACTGGATGAATGCGGAAGAAGCGATTGCATATGGTATTGCCGATAAACTGGTTACCAAGCTTTAACAGGTTAATACCCACTTCATTAACATATTAAATCCAAATAAAACCGCCATAACCCGGCGGTTTTTATAATTTTGCAATAATGCTTTAAAAAGCAACTTTAAAAAAATCAGATGGCAAAAACACCCTTACATTGTTCTTTCTGCGGTCGAAGCCGGGATGAGGTTAAAATCCTTATTGCCGGACAGGAAGGACATATATGTGAAAACTGTGTAGAACATGCACGTGAAATAATAGAACAGGAATTGGTAGTGAAGGATGAAAATTCATCAACCGCTTTTAAACTTTCGGTAAAAAAACCGATGGAGATGAAAAAGTTTTTGGATGAATATGTGATCGGCCAGGAAGATGCCAAAAAAGTTTTATCAGTAGCCGTTTACAATCACTACAAACGTTTACAACAAAAACAAGTTGAAAACCCGCAGAATGATGTTGAGATTGAAAAAAGCAATATCATCATGGTTGGTGAAACCGGAACAGGTAAAACATTATTGGCTAAAACAATTGCCCGTTTATTAAATGTTCCTTTCGCTATTGTAGATGCAACCGTATTTACAGAATCAGGTTATGTTGGTGAAGATGTTGAAAGCATTCTTACCCGTTTGCTTCAGGTGTGCAATTATGATGTTACAGCTGCAGAACGCGGCATTGTTTACATTGATGAAATTGATAAAATTGCCCGTAAAGGTGATAATCCTTCCATTACCCGTGATGTAAGTGGTGAAGGTGTGCAACAAGGCATGCTGAAATTGCTGGAAGGGACCGATGTTTTAGTTCCACCACAGGGAGGTCGTAAACATCCTGAACAAAAACTGATAAAAATAAATACGCAGAATATATTATTTATTTGCGGTGGTGCATTTGATGGTATTGACCGGGTGATTGCCCGCCGTGTACAAACCAATACAATCGGCTTTAACGTTGATAAGGAATTGCAGGAAGACATGAAGAAGAACCTGCTTCGTTATATCAATGCTACAGATTTGAAATCATTTGGTTTGATCCCTGAATTATTGGGTCGTTTGCCGGTTGTTACACACCTGGATCCTCTGGATGCACCAACTTTAAGAGCCATCCTGACAGAGCCAAGGAATGCACTCATCAAACAATATAAAAAGTTATTTGAGCTGGAAGGCATTGCATTGACAATTGAAGATGATGTACTCGATTTTATGGTTGAAAAAGCGGTTGAATACAAATTAGGTGCAAGAGGTTTGAGAAGCATTTGTGAAGGTATATTGACCGATGCCATGTACGAACTGCCTTCATCAAAAGAAAAAGTATTCAATCTTGATATGAAATATGCACAGCGCAAGTTTGAAAAAAGCAAACTCAGTTTGTTGAAGGTTGCTTAAATAAGAATCTCAAATTATAATTTAGAAAAAATAAAATTTAAACACATGGATGAATTAATTGACAGGTTAAAATCAGAAGCAGGATTAACAGAAGAGCAAGCTGAAAAAGCACTGGAAACAATTAAGAACTTTGTAGTAGAAAAGTTCCCGATGATGGAAGGTATGGTAGGAAATTTATTGGGCGGGAAAGAATAACACTTTTAAAAAAATTATAAAAAGAAAAAACCATCCTTTGCGGGATGGTTTTTCTTTTATACTTACCACAGTTAACACATTAACTGCAACCCATACTGTTTCCACAGTTAAGACATTTATAGCAGGTTCCGCTGCGTACAGTTATATGCCCGCAGGTATTGCAAGCCGGTGCATCGCTTTGCATTGATTGCGCCGCCCTGTTTACGGAATCCATACTTGATTCTTGTTTTACAGCCGCTCTTTTTGCGGGTGCATTTGCTCCAGATACAATACGCAAACTTGATAATTCAGGTGACGAGGGTTTTGCCTGGTCCTGGCTGGAAACCGGTTCATCCCAAACATCTTCACCGGTATTCATTACTTCTGGTTTGTCCAATACATGCACCAGGTCAGTACGTCCTAAATATTCATATCCTAATACACGGAAGATAAAGTCTACGATCGAAGTGGTTGATTTAATATTCGGGTGCTCAACAAACCCGGCCGGATCAAATTTGGTAAACGCAAACTTGTCAACAAATTCCTCCAAAGGAACACCATATTGCAAACCAATTGAAATGGAAATAGCAAAGCAGTTCATCATGCTGCGCATGGTGGCTCCTTCCTTAGCCATATCGATAAAGATCTCACCCAAAGTTCCATCGGCATATTCACCGGTTCTTACAAATACAGCCTGTCCATTGATCTTGGCTTTTTGTGTAAAGCCCCTGCGCTTGGCCGGTAGTGCTCTTCTTTCAACAATAGAAGCCAGTTTGCGTTTCAATTTTGTATCGGCACTTGTTTGTACCCTCCTGTTTACTTCTTCCAGCAATTCTTCAACCGTCAGCTGGCTCATATCAACAATATTGCTTTTGGTTACCGGTGTTGGTACTTCCTCTTTTTCTTCTTCAGCCTCATTCTGCTTTTTCTTCTTATCGCTTTTATTACTTAATGGCTGCGAGAGTTTTGATCCATCGCGATATAATGCACATGCTTTTAATCCCAGCTGCCAGCTTAACAGGTATGAATCAGCGATTTCTTCAACTACCGCCTCATTTGGCAGGTTGATGGTCTTACTGATAGCACCGCTGATAAAAGGCTGCG
>CAMPGG010000142.1 GCA_946885335.1 uncultured Chitinophagaceae bacterium | reverse complement strand
ATTGAATAACGCTTGTGGCAGATCCGGCAGCAACTCTGAAATGCCGGGTACCAGCCAGCACAGTAACGTTATTTCCATTTACATAACTACAATTGGTATTAGCGCCGGCACCACCTGAAAATGAACTAACCTCAATACCAGATAATGTAAGATTAGGTGCAATATTATTCTGCGTGTTTACATTATTATTGGCTACCTGGCCGCTTATAGAACCTCCAGTCAGACTACCTGCCGAAGCCACCAGTATACCTTGCAAATCGGTTTGGGTGATAGTATTTCCTGTGAACAAAACCTTGGAAATAGAAGATTGATCGGCAAAACCCCTCAAAGTCGCAAAAGGATTCTGGTCAGGGTTGTTTCCGCCCTGGATGATATTATTCCTGGCAGTAGATTGCATTGTTGAAGTGGTGCCGGAATATACATTCAAGGGCACTTCCTTATCACCGGTAATTAATGTATTATTATCCACATTTGCATTCATCACTGCCGTTTGGTCTGAACCCACTTCTACGCCAGCCATCAACTGGCCCTCCTTATCTATCGATGAACCTGTAATGGCCATATTAATGGTGGATGTATTCTCTGCAAAGACCTGTATGCCTTTGGTTCCTGCCCTTTTAAAAACTGAATTATTGATCAATAAAGTAGCGTTTGCCGTGGACTGTGTCCGCATTTCGAAGCAATCCTGTTTAATTAGTGAAAGATTAGATGCTTCATTGATAAAACTTGAATTGGAAACGGTCAGGTGTGCAGTACCGGTTGTATTGATGATATGCGAAATCCTGTAAGCCGAATTTTTAAAAATGCTGTTACTGATTGAAGAGGTCCCAAGCAGGTTCCGGATCTTCAGTGCTCCTTCCTCTGCGGCATCACCATTTCCCTGCACAGCGCAATTGCTGATCGTTAATCCATTTACATTATTCATGTTCATTCCCTGCTCTGCAGTAGTAGTTATATTTACCTGCGTCAAAGCAACAGTTGTTACATCCTTTAAATAAAGAGCAGCATTACAACCAATATTATTGACCTCATCACAAACACCGGCACCGCCACCATCGGTTGTATTGGCATTAGTCAATTGAATATTATTCAAACTGATATTTTGCGCAGAGATCAGTTCTATACCTCGTACAGAAATATTTTGAATGGTACCACCGCTGGTTGCTGTTGTACCCTGGCCGGTAATATTAAAAGCACCCGCACCTGTCGTGTTTAAGCTGATTCCTTTGGATGCTCCATTAACAGCAATGCTCCTGAAGCTGGCACCATTTGCACCAATGGTGGTATTGGCAACCTGCAAACCAATCCCTGAAGTAGTGACTATGGTATTGATAATGGCAGTATTATCCTGTGTTATGTTAAGCGTTCCACCACCGGAAGCGCTGAATGCATTATTGGCACCCGTATTCAATGTTAATCCACCATCAAAACGAATGGTTGCACCTGTATTATTGGCCAGACTTATTCCCCTTGCCCCGGCACCGGAACTGATAAGGCCATTAAAATCAACCGTGCCTCCTGTTTTGGATTGAATATTCACCAGTAGCGTGCTACTGTTTGAAATAGTTCCATTATACGTTACGGAAGCAGTTCCTCCATTCAAGTTTACACCCGTTCCGTTGCCGGCTAAATTTCCGTTATTGATGGTTAATGTACCATTGATCGTTGTTAGAGAAATTCCATTTGTGCCACTGGTTGATGAAACGGAAGCAAATGTTGCTGCGAGTGTCCCGGTATTTAATAAAAGTGCCTGCCCTGTTCCTGAAATGGAGACTTCGGATGCATTTAAAGTACCGAAGCTTGTTCCTGCTATCCCTGCGGATGCAGCATCATTCGGTTTATCGCCAATACTTAAACCCCTGATGGTATAAGTAGCACTTACCCCTCCATTGAGATTAATAATTGGTGTAGATGCTGCAATAGAATTCAAAGTTACTATTGTAGCATTGGCACTGTTTAATGTTGGTAAAGCCGGGGAACTATATAACGGTGTTGTATAGCCTGTAATAGCAGGCAAAGTAGTTGTTGCATCCTGCCCGATCAGTTTTTGTCCATTTCTCAAAGATAAATTGCCAGTATAAGCGGTAGCACTTTCATAAATAAAAATAACATGATTATCCCCCGGATGCAGACCAGCACCGTCATTCACAGCCTGGAAATCACCAATGCTTTTAAAGGGAGTTCCCAATCTGCCATCTGCTATAGTTCCTGCATAATTATTATTGATAAACCAGGTGATATTGGCCACCGTAATTGTAACGGTGCCATTATCTGAGCCAGCCGTATTAGTGAGAGAATATTGATAAGTGTCATCACCCGTAAAACCAGCGGCAGGAACATAGGTGAAACTTCCATCTGCTGCAATTGAAATGGTACCCCCACCCGTGGTTGCGGCATCAACGACCGGAGTCAATGCAGCCGCTGCATTGGTACCCAAATAATCATTTGCCAGTATACCATTTACTGCGGGAACAACGATGCCTACATTGCCAAGGCTGCTATAATTATCATTTGCCGCAATGGGAGAAGTTTGTAATGAGTTTGCTACAAGGGTGGTGTTTGCATCAATATCATCACTAAAATCAAGATCCTCTGCTGATCCCGTTCCCGTATTGCTGATGGTTACGGTATAGGTAAGTGTTTCACCGGGTGCAGCAGTTGCTTTATCCACTGTTTTTATGGCACTTAGCAATGGACCGGGAACCAGTTCTATATTAGTTTGAAAGTCTAAATAAAATGGTACTGGTTTTTCTTTCTTTTGAGAAATTGCTTTTTTGCCTGCAGGAATTTTTGCAACATTATTTTTTACTGCATCCTTTTTGAAATGCTTAACCGGATCTTCATTTGCAGGTAAATGCCTGAAAAATATATTTTGATCATCGCCAAATAAAATAAAAGCCGATGCAAATAAAAATACAGCTACGGAAATAACGTAAAGCAATTTCATAAACAGAAATTTTAAAAGTCAGAAAAAATTAGACTTCCAGGCAGGTACTTTTATTCATTCGGGCATTACGAGGGTATTATGAAAACACAGCTTCATACTGCATTCCATCTAAACCGGGACCCACCGGTACTAAAAAAATACTTAGAGCGCCTAATGAAGGATGCTCCACAGTATAGATGGCTTGCGGGTAATGTTGTTTTTGTTTTTCTGTTTCCAATAAGATAGAAAATGGCCGTCTTTCTATTTTCGGATGAATGGGTAAATCAACAACCGTTTTAAGTTTGGCAGGGGCAGGAGTTTCCGGCAGGAAATGGACCATAAAGTTGCTTCCGATGTAAGGTTTAAAATCAGAATCTTTAAGTGATAGTAAAGACGTTTTTGTCATAATGTATAAACCATTTGTTTATTTTTTCTTTCCAGTAAATGATACACACCATTTGTGATATCTATCAATTCAAAACCTAATTTTTTATATAAGTTCATAGCCGGGTTAAAACTCTCAACATGAATACTAACCGGCCGATTAAGCCTGTTTGAAAAATGAATAATATCCCTGAGTAATTGATGCCCTATACCCTTGCTTCGCCATTCGGGTAAAAGGGTAATGTCTATGATACGCACTGTTTTATTTTCAAAATTTTCATCCAAATAAAGCCGGCCAATTGGTTCGCCATTCTTTTCAATCATCCAGAAGTGTGCACCTGTATATATTTCCTGGTAATAATCATGTTGTGCTTTGAATTGAAATGCTAAAAATTTTTGTTTCAGTTCCTCCGACCAGTTTGTTGCCAGTTTCAGTTCTTCTAACCGGGTGCTTGCATAGATCCGCAAAAGTGTATCATTGTCTTTTTTATGAATGGTACGTAAAGCAATAGTATGGTCAGTTAATTCCAATTTCATAATGAATGATTAAGTTCTTGGTGGAAATACTCCTTGCAATGCAATGTTGAAATAGAAAGTCAGGTATGGCATCATGTTATTATGAGGTTGATCCCCTCCTGCAGGTGCCAGGGCTTCAAATGCCATAGTCTTCGAAGGCTGATCTCCACTATGATAAAAACTATTTCTTGCAGCAAAATTACCTGTAGGTTCGCTTGATAAACCACTGTCATTAACCACACGAACAACGTGGTTATGAGACGGGATCTCTGATTCCAGCAGTGATACTGTTTCTGATCCACCAATTTCACCCAGGTCATGCAAACTTAAACCGGGACCCTGGCCAGGGTGCATAGGTGTTGAGCCTTGTAAATCGGGCAATGCAAAAGTGCTTTTGCCATCCCCACCATAAGTGGTACCCAGTAAAGAAAATAAGGCGGTATTCTGTGATAAGGGCAATAATTGCCCATCGCACCAGGCCCAGCCTTTGGGCGCAAAATTGAAAGGAAAAATCCTGATCTCTGCAACAAATGGATCTGCCATAATAAAAATTTTAGGTGGGACTTGGAAATATGCCGAATAATGAAATAATAAAACTGATGCATAAATAGGGTTGAAAATTAGTATGGGGTTGCGAACCGCCTGCCGCACTAATTGAATTAGGTCTCAGGTTTCTGTCAGGTGGAAATGGAGTATAAGGGGTGTTGGATGTACTTTTTGCTAAAAAACCATTTTCCGGGATAGAGGTACTGCCGGTAGAACTGCTTCCTATCAATGGGTGAGAATGTGCAGGTATCTGCTGAACGGTTAAGGTGACTTCTTCTGCGCCTCCTTGTTCAGCTAATACAAATCCATTGCCATTATGAATGGGTACCCGGCTTCTTAAATCAGGGAGAGCAAATGTTGACTGTCCATCACCCCCGTAAGTAGTTCCAATCAATTGGAAAAGTGTTTCATTTTCTGATATAGGCAATAACTGCCCATCACAAAACATCCACCCGGCAGGAGCAAAATTGCCTGCAAACATTCTTATCTCACCTACGTATGGTTGTGCCATGGTTTAGATTTATTAATTAGGACTTGGGAAAATGCCTTGTAAGGCTATACAAACATTCAGGGTAAGGAAAGGCTGCATATTCAAATGTGCCTGGCTGCCGCCAACGTTGGTTATGGCTGCTGGTGACATTGCTGCCAGGTTACTGGTGTTCCCGGTAAAAAATTCTGATGGTGCAGAACTGGCAAATATATTTGCATTATCAACGGTAAGGGACGAAGTATCGGATGCAGTATTCGTTGCTTGAAGCATATGTGTATGCGTAGGCAATTCCGCTATACTTAAAGTATGTGCCTGCTCACCGCCTCTTTCACCTAATGTATGCCCACTACCCACATGTATGGGTGTTCTGCCCCGCAAATCCGGAAGGGCAAAATTGACCCGACCATCTCCACCAAATGTGGTTCCCAATAATGAAAATAAGGCCTGGTTTTGATTGATGGGCAATAATTGTCCATTAGTCAATGCCCATCCTTTGGGAGCAAAACTGAAACTCATAATTCTTATTTCAGATAAAAAAGGTTCTGCCATACAAAATGTTTTTTAGCGTTTTACTGATTTTATTTTCAGGCATTATAGAGATCATATTTTTTTATGCTAGCCGTGTATTGATCGTCGTTCACTCCTATCAATTCTAATTTTGACTTTACATTTATTTTATCCATGGTATTGTTGTACGCTATATCAATCCGGTTCATCATGGTTCCCCTGGACCCGGCAAAACTTATCATCACTTCCCGGTTATTATTATTTCGCAGGATTTTAGTATTGTAAATGGAGTGGCAACTTATTGTGCTTATTATAATATCTACCCCGGTTGATGCATTTGCATATGATTCTGTTTTTGTAAGATCCTCCTGCAATAAACAAACGGTTAACACACAGTTGATTTTTTCTTTGAGTAATGTTGCCGTTTTACTTATTGCTACCGCAACATTCCGTGGATTATCTAATCTTTTTAAAGTATAGGTGCCCGCATCAATAACTGCCACCTGGAGATTGCCTTTATTCAAAATATAATAAGGCAGTATGTTATCATAAATAAGCTTGGGCTGGACATTTGAACCGGCAACCTTTAAGCCACTCTCTTTGGCCATTTGATAAAAATGTGGTGCACCCTTTTGCATATCTGATATTCCAGGAATTACTGCATCATAATTCAACCCCGAAACAGCTTTGTAAAACGCCAATTGATCTTTATCAGATTTAGCCTGGTTGATGATATTGCCCGCATCAACGAGCAACACAGGAATCTTTTCATTCCGGATAGCATTGATTTTAGCAGACAAGTTCTCAATGCCACCCAGGCCAACATATTTTTCATTGGCAGCCAATGCCTGCCATTGGCTATTTAAATTAGCTGTATGTAAAAGAACAAGTTTGTTCCTGTTTATATAATATGGATCACTAAACCCTGCAATACTTTTTAATGGCTTAAGTACGGTTAAGGCACCGGCTGCCATAGTCATGTTTACAATAAATTGCCTGCGATTATTCATGACTTGATTTTAATGGTAAAAAAATATGCAGCAAGTTACCAGGCGCTATACCGGGGAAAATGAAAACAAGGATGGAGCGAATTGATAACTCAATTGTAACCGGAGAATATGTACAGGATAAAACGGTATCCCGCAATTGCGCTAATGCGCCAGTATTGGCATGAAGGTTATTTCTCATGTTCAGCAGCATGTAATGAGTAATGGTAGACTCACAGGTCCAACTCAGAATTAAAAAAGGTGTTTAGAGAGGGATAGATGAAGATGTGATTGTTAAGTTATGTAATTCATTTTAATTAAAGAATTTTTTTTTACCTCTTAAATAAGATTTTTCCTTCCAGGATTAACTTTCAATTGATTAGCACAACGGGTGTTTTTCATTTGCCTGAATGATTGTTTTTTGTTTTAACAAACGGACAGAAAATAATTTGATCAGCTGATTCCAGGAAGCTGCAGTATTTTATTATAGTTGTATAACGGTGTTGGATAGTTGTATTTAAAGAAGTTGTTTATCCTTTAGCCTGCTTGAAGTTTCGCATGGAAAGATTAAATTTAGTTTAGTTGCAACCGGGCTTGCCCTGTTGCATCAACCAAAACCAGTTGTATTAACAGACTAAAACTAACATCATGCAAAAAACAATCATTGGTGCCATTGTCGGGGGCATCATTATTTTCGCCTGGCAATTTCTTTCCTGGACCGTTTTAAACTTACACTTACCGGCAAATCAATACACAGCCAACCAGGAAGCTATTATGAGCGTGTTAGAAAAAAATCTTCCCGAAGAAGGTGGCTACATGATCCCGGCATTACCTCCGGACGCTTCAAGCGAGGATCATCAAAAATTAATGACAGAAGCAGAAGGAAAACCCTGGGCCACTATTCAATATCATAAGGCCATGGACACCGGTATGGTCATGAATATTATCCGGGGATTACTTACCAATATTATTATGGTTTGGCTGTTTTGCTGGATACTCATGAAAATGAACGCTCCAACCTTCGGCACTATTTTAACAGCCAGTTTATTTACCGGTCTGATCGTTTTTTTAAATGGACCTTATACCGGCAGTATCTGGTATGATCTGTTTGATATCATGGGACATTTTGCTGATGCAATGATTAGTTGGATCGCCTGTGGATTATGGCTTGCCTGGTGGCTGAGAAGAAGATAATGTAAATACAAAGTTTTATAAGAGGGGTTCAGATGAATCCCTTTTTTATTTACTTAATATTTCTGTTGAATTTTTAAATCGATCTAATCTTTTTTGAGGAAAATGATCTGTTCTAATTAGATTCGAAATAATCATCATTAAATACAGACAACCGGTTCAGCAATTCCGACAATTCGTACATCTTCCAGCAAAAATATTTACCTGCAATAATAATTTTATCCTGTTAAAAAATGGACACTTTCCATACATCATTCCTGGTTAATCAATAAACAAAAATGAAAAAAGATATTATTTATTCCATCAGTTGCCTCGGTTTTGCCATCATGATTGGTGGCGCGGTTTATGAACATTTAAACGTAGTGCCGCAATGGACTGCGGCGCCTCCTGTCTCATTAAGTATGTTCCAGGGTGAATATGGTTTAAATCCAGAGCTGTTCTGGATGATCATCCACCCCGTAAATATTATATTATTTGTGACCACGCTTATTATACACTGGAAAACAAAGCGCAGAAAAAATGTAGCAATAACACTTGTCGCTTATTGCATGATATTGGCAATCACTGCTGTTTATTTTGTACCGGAACTGTTGTCGATCACTTCTACTGCTTTCTCATCTGCAACTGATGATGATTTAACCAGCCGGGCAGCGTTATGGGAAGTATTGAGTCTTGCCAGGTTAGGTGTATTAATGGTTTTATCGATCATTTTATTTACTGGTTTATCGAAACAAGTACATAAAATTCAGGTGTAAAAAGATTCCGCAACACTTTGTGAAGTCTCCGATATAAGCTTTTTTATTTACTTGAAAAGCGTGTTAAAAAACGTTATTAATATGCGCTTATCTTACCATTTTCGTAACACTTTTACCGGGCTTTTTTTTGTATATTAT
>CAMPGG010000141.1 GCA_946885335.1 uncultured Chitinophagaceae bacterium | reverse complement strand
TGCCTTGTTCGCGTTCTGCACGTAATCCATCGGTCAATAAAGCCAAATCGATTTCGCCATCTTCCCGGTTACGTGTTTGTTTTTCAATGGCGGCCAACTGATCAATCAGGATCGATTTACTGTCATACAATAACCTGCCGATCAATGTACTCTTTCCATCATCTACGCTGCCTGCTGTAATAAATCTTAAAATATCCATAGTATTATTTTATTCTCTACTTATTTGATAGACTAATAATTCAAAAAAAATTATAGCCGTTTAATCAGAAGTAACCATTTTTCTTACGGTCTTCCATAGCCGCTTCACTCACCTTATCATCAATACGCGTTTCACCACGTTCACTTGTTTTCGTTGCGATGATCTCTGTTATGATATCATCAATATTGCTAGCATTTGATTCCACTGCGGCGGTGCAAGTCATATCGCCAACTGTTCTGTAACGTACTTTTTTGGAAGTAACGATATCTGTGGGTTCCAGGTTAATGAATTCGGAAACAGCAACCAATTGCCCTTCATGTTCCAGCACTTCTCTTTCATGTGAAAAATAAATGGATGGTAATGCAATGTTTTCTCTTTTGATATAATTCCATATATCTAATTCGGTCCAGTTGCTTATGGGGAATGCACGAACATTTTCCCCTTTATGAATTTTACCATTATAAGTATTCCATAATTCGGGTCTTTGCAATTTTGGATTCCATTGTCCAAATTCATCCCTGACAGAAAATATTCTTTCTTTGGCTCTTGCTTTTTCTTCATCACGCCTTGCACCACCAATGCATGCATCAAAACCAAATTCTTCAATCACATCCAATAAGGTATATGTTTGAAGCGCATTGCGACTTGCAAATTTTCCTTTTTGTTCTGTCAGGTTTTTTGAGCGAATAGTATCCTCTACTTTTCGAACAATTAATTTTTCACCGATCTCTGCAACCAATTTATCGCGAAAATCCAGGGCTTCCGGAAAATTATGTCCCGTATCGATATGCACTAATGGAAAGGGAAATTTTCCTGGCCTGAATGCTTTTAATGCCAGGTGAACCAGCGTGATGGAATCCTTACCTCCCGAAAATAAAAGTGCAGGATGTTCAAACTGGCCGGCCACTTCCCGAAAAATGTGAATGGCTTCTGACTCTAAGTGATCAAGATAATCTAACCTGTAACTGCTCATATTCTTTTTATTAAGCTTGATGATTATTGGTTTCCATAATATGCAAACCACATTCTTTTTTATTGGCATCCTCCCACCACCAACGGCCCGCCCTGATATCTTCACCCGGCTCTAATGCCCTGGTGCAGGGTGCACAACCAATGCTGATAAATCCTTTTTCATGCAATGGATTGTATGGAACATCATTTGTTTTTAAATAATCTCTCACATCATCCAGTGACCAATGAATAAGCGGGTTGAATTTGTACAAACTTCTTTGTTCATCCCACTCGATCATTTTCATTTCTTCCCTGGTAATGGATTGATCGGCACGCAAACCAGTGATCCAGATCTTTGCTCCCCGCAAAGCCCTGTTCAATGGTTCTACTTTTCTAATATGGCAGCATTCTTTTCTGTTGGCAACCGATTCATAAAATGCATTTATTCCTTTTTGATTTACATACTGCTCAATGCTGGCAGCATCAGGATAAAAAATGCGAATGGGTTGTTTGTAGCGGGCAATCGTTTTTTCCAGCAGGTCATAGGTTTCATTGAATAACCTGCCAGTATCTAATGTAAAAATATCAACGGCAGCTTTGGCTTTGGCAATGGCATGGGTGATGACCTGGTCTTCCTGGCCTAAAGATGTTGAAAAAACCACCTGCCCAGGAAAAATATTCGCCGTTAATATAAGTCCTTCTTCAAGCGAACAGTTCTCAACCTCATTAATCCATGCATGGTTCATCATCATAAATATTGGAAATAAATATTTTAATTATCCGATGGTTGTGGCGTGTAACGCAGGTATGGCTTAACTACTTTCACGCCTTTAGGGAATCTTTTAATGGCATCTTCAGTTGAAACGGAAGTTCCAACGATTACATCTTCTCCTTGTTTCCAATCAGCCGGTGTAGATACAGTATGCTTAGCCGTTAGTTGAAGTGAATCTACCACTCGCAACACTTCTGTAAAGTTTCTACCGGTTGATGCAGGGTAAGTAATGATCAGTTTTACTTTTTTATCAGGACTGATAATAAATAAACTGCGCACCGTTTGGGTTTCAGATGCATTGGGATGAATCATATCGTACAAGTCTGAAACTTTTCTTTCTTCATCAGCAATGATTGGAAAATCTACATTGCAATGCTGCGTTTCATTAATATCATTCACCCAACCTTTATGAGAATCTACAGGATCAACACTAACCGCCAGCACTTTTACATTGCGTTTTTTAAATTCTTCGTTCAACAATGCGGTACGACCTAATTCGGTTGTGCATACAGGTGTGTAATCCGCAGGATGTGAGAACAGGATACCCCATGAATCTCCGAGGTAATCATAAAAATCAATTTCTCCCGCAGTTGTATTGGCTTTAAAATTTGGCGCTGTATCTCCTAATCGTAATGACATAATAAAATATTTTAGGAGACGAAAATAGGATAGAATAATTACCCTACCAAATACATAGACTATTATGGTAAAAAAATTTAACTTTCCATCAGGTCAATTAACGTTCGTTTTTCTACGATGTTCAGTGTTGCATCCCGCACTTCGATCATCATATCATGTAAAGCACATCTTTTCTCATTGCAGTTTTCGCAGCGTTTATAGAAATACAAACTCACACAAGGCAACATAGCAATAGGGCCGTTTACCAATCGAATAATGGTAGCCACTTTAACTTCAGCTGGATGTTTAGCCAGGTAATATCCCCCGCCTTTTCCTTTTTTACTGTCCAGGATGCCTGCCAGCTTTAATTCCAGCAGGATTCCTTCTAAAAATTTTAAAGGAATTTTCTTTTTTAATGCGATCTCCGCAATTAACACGGGACCCTGGTCATATTTATATGCCAGGTATCCCAATGCTTTCAATGCATATTGCGATCTTTTAGATAACATAATCAGGAAGGTTTAATTTCCAATTCGTACGAAATTTTAGAATTTTTACCAAGCATGGCTGAAACACCGCAGTATTTTTCAAGAGAAAGGTCTATAGCTTTTTTTACCTTATCCTCATTTTCCAAATCAGTTTTTAACCGGTATGTTATAAGTATATCCTTAAATACCCGGGGATGTTCTTCTGTTTGATCCGCCTCTGCTTCTATGGAGAAGTCTGAAAATTTTAACCGCATCTTCTCTAATATATCAACTACATCTATGCCCGAACAGGCAGCCAGACCAGTTAACAACAAAGCTTTTGGATTAAAGCCGGATTCCTTATCTCCATCTAATGTAATGGTATGATCGCCAAGATGTGAACTAAATACATGATCTTTTTTCCAATGAGTGATTGTTTTCATAATTTTTGTTTTCAAAAAAGGTTTTATTTAAACATCAACTTCATATAAATGAAATGATTAGTTTACGTTATTAATAAATATCCTTTCGTTTTATAATTTATGTTTTTGATTTTGTTGAATGTTATCTAATGTCCATTCTACCCTGCTTTCAAATTCATGCTGACGTACCGGGCAATCCGGTTTACTGCAAAGAGAACATTGCGAATATAAACAACCATCTGAATGCACAAATAGTTCTAAAGTTTCTCCAAATTCTTTTCTTACCAAAGCAGAAAGAATGTCTATTTCCTTGTGTGCTTCATTTACATTAAAATACCATGGAACGGTTAAATGGCAATCCAGGTGCAACACCGTACCATATTTTATGATACGCAGGTTATGCAGGTCGACCCAATTAACCTGCTTATTTGCGTTTAGCAGTTTTACCATCCTTGTAATAAGCAGGATATCGGCTTCATCCATGATACCTGCAATGGACCGCCTGATGATCCGGTAACCTGTAAACGTAATGAATCCACCGAAAATCATAGCCATTACGGAATCTATCCAAAACCAACCGGTATACTTTAAAAGGACCAGCCCTGCTATAATCCCAAATGTTGAATAACTATCTGTAAGCAAGTGTTTGCCACTGGCTATTAGTGCCAGGCTGTTGTTTCGTTGCCCTTTTTTAAATGCGAAAAACCCAACAAGAAAATTGATTACGCCTGTCGCTGAGACAATTAAAATACCAATATCAAGCTTCTGAACCGGCACAAAGTAAACCAGGTTTTTAACCGCTGTATAAATGATGATGGCTCCGGCAGCAAAGATCAGTGTGCCCTCTATAGCTGCTGATAAAAATTCCGCTTTACCATGCCCGTAAGGATGATCCTTGTCCCGGGGTTTGGCTGCTACATACAAACTATATAAACCAATAAAACCTGCAATTACATTTACAATGCTTTCCAGGGCATCTGTTAATACGGCTACCGAATTTGTAAGATACCAGGCAACAAATTTCCCGGCCATTAAAATGACTGAAACAGCCGTGAGCCATTTTTGAAATTGATAATTTTCTTTTTCGATGCTTAATGGCAAGAGATGATTTTTAAAATAAACAACGAATCCTTATCCAGGATTTGGATTTATTATGCCGGGTTCACCTGGTTTTTCAACTCACTTCTTTTTTTCCAGGTCTGTTTCATTTTTGTAACCACCCTGTAATAGAATTCTTTATTAAACAATTGTGAATCACGCATAGCCTTAAACGTTAAAAATAATCCTATGGGAACCAAACCAAAAGTTGAAAGCCACATACCGGCAAAGGGTGTTAAGGCACCTTCCTTTGCAAATTTTTCACCGGAGGTGCTTAAAAAATAAAACAGCATAAAAAATATAATGGCAAATATCAGCGGAGAACCCAATCCACCTTTTCGAATGATTGATCCCAATGGTGCACCAATCATAAATAATACAAGGCATGCCAATGACAAGGAAATTTTGCGGTGCCATTCAATTTTATGTAAGCGAATATCTCTTGCCCTTGTTTCACTTTCTGTAACTACATTCAATAAAGTTGATTTTGGAATACCAACCCTCGAGGCGGCGTTCCGGCTTACATCCATACGGGCCGAATCAGGTAAAACATCATCAAATGTTTTTATGCTGTCCGGTAACGAGGTTGACGCGGTTGTCCAGTTGGAATCCAGATAACGAGTAAACTGCATAGAAGAAAATATTTCTTTTCCTTGTCTTGCACTTACTTGCCTGTGCGTTTTTTCCAGGCTGTCAATAGCCTTACTCAATTGTCGCATGCTCAACATGCGTTGGTTACTTTTGTTTACACTGTCGGCGGTGCGGTTAAACTGGAATGAGCTTAAATCAAATTGCTTGGTAAATTCCTTAAAGCCAAGGCGGACAAATTCTGTTTTTGTTGTTCCGTATTGACCTTTTTCCTGGTAACGCCAGCCATCTTTTAAATTGAATTCTAAAAAACGTTTATTGCCGGTTACTCTCATGATACCACTCCTGGCTACAATGAAATTATCCTGTAAGGTGCCATCCTGCTCATAAATAATAATGTTACGGATTACACTGTCATTATTTTCTTTTTTACCGATCTTGATAGCAAACCCATTTATCTTATCATAAAAAACACCTTCTTTTAAATCAAATGCCGGTTTTGCATAAACGATATCAGCTAACAATGTGCGACTTTTTAAATTGGCCACAGGTATAATGTAATTGGAAAACAAGAAAGCTACACCACATATAAGAATAGTGACAAAAAACAAGGGTCGCATAAATCGCAGCAAAGAAATACCCGCTGATTTAATGGCGACTAATTCGAAGCTTTCTCCCAAATTGCCAAAAGTCATAATGGAAGAAAGCAAAACGGAAAGCGGTAAAGCCAATGGAACCAGTACAGCACTTTGGTACCAGATAAACTCGAAGATCAGTCCTACACTTAAACCTTTACCAACAAAATCATCGATATAAAGCCAAAAGAACTGCATTACCAATACCAATAACACAACAAAAAAAGTGGATATAAAGGGACCGACGAATGCCTTAACAATAAGCTTATCTAATTTCTTAACCACCTGGGATTGTTCTTTTAATATCTTTATTGATTAATAATGAAAACATTATATAACCGGAAAATGCATGAATGAAACAAAAATAAGGCTTTCGGAACAGGAGATGCAAATGGTTGTGAATGCTGAACTCATTTTAACAAAGAACAGAATTATTGAAAAAGCAGGTTTACTATTATCCAGTCTGCAACATTCATTTCACCAGGTCATCCTGAATAAAGAAATCAGTCTGCCGGATGAAATTCTAAAAACCAGTGCTAAAATTTCAAGAGGCGAAAATTATGAAGGACTGCCTTACCTGATTCTTGATTATCCCCGTTACTTTACCAAACCGGATATTTTTGCCATTCGCACTATGTTTTGGTGGGGTCATTTTTTTAGTATCACCCTACATCTCTCGGGCAAGTATAAGGACAACTTTATACCCAAAATTGTAAATGCCTATTCTATATTAAAAGATGCTGAATTCCAGGTTTCCGCAGGTGAAGAAGAATGGGTTCATCATTTTGAAAAAAATAATTACCTGCCACTTTCATCGGTCAGTGAAGCAGAATTTTATCTAATAATGAAAGGATCATTTTTAAAACTGGCAAAAAAATACCCTTTGAGTGATTGGCCCTTAGTGGCAGAAAAGCTTGAAAGAGATTTTAAATTATTAACGGGGGTTTGTTCCCGTTAGTTACTACCCAGTCGGTGAAAAAGTTCTTTTACCTGGTAATCCCAAAGCATACTCTGATCCTTGATCTCCTTTTTATCGGCAAAATCCTTAATAACCAGGATTGTCTGGTTAGTTACTTCCGATTTCTCGATGCGGAATTCAAAATATTCATCCTTACCTGTATGTAACCAGTGAAAACGAATAAACTTATCAGATTCTTTTTCAAGCACTTTGGCTTGCTCAGTTGTTCCGTTCCAGGAAAAACTGAAAACATCATCTCTTTCATCCACCAGGTCAGCAAACCACTCCTGCAATCCTGCCGGTGTAGCAAGGAATTCATAAAGGATAGATGGCGAACATCTTACCGGGAATTCCAATTCAAACAATTGTTTTTGGCTCATTTTAGTATTTAAAGTCATTTCTACTTGTGCAATTATAGAAAATTAATTTATCCTCTGAAATTTTATTTTCAAACCCCCTGAAAATCGGGTTATGAAATAAAAATACAATGGTAACGTTATTATTTACCCCAATGCAATTTTTTGGCAGTTTGGGGGAAAAGTTTAAATTGTTACTGATTCAACTGTAAAAAGTTGGCTGTGAACAGAATTGTGATGGTATTTTAAGGGCAATTGAACCAAAATCTAACTATAAACTAAATACCCTTTAAATAAACCACCTAAACCCCTACCTATGAGTATGCGACAATTGAAGATCACGAAGTCGATAACGAATCGTGAGTCTCAAAGTCTTGAAAAGTACCTCCAGGAAATTGGCAGAGTTGAGTTAATTACGCCTGAAGAAGAGGTTAACCTTGCAAGACAAATTAAATTAGGTGACCAACAAGCTTTGGATCGCCTTACAAAAGCAAACCTCCGGTTTGTAGTTTCCGTAGCAAAACAGTACCAAAACCAGGGTTTATCACTCCCCGACCTTATTAATGAAGGAAACCTGGGATTGATAAAAGCAGCCCAGCGTTTTGATGAAACCCGCGGATTTAAATTTATTTCCTACGCTGTTTGGTGGATTCGCCAAAGCATTTTACAATCCCTGGCCGAACAGGCAAGGATCGTACGTTTGCCATTAAACAAAGTTGGCTTGACCAATCGTATTCAAAAAGCGTATTCCACCCTGGAACAGGAATATGAAAGGGAACCTTCTGCGGAAGAACTGGCTGCTTACCTGGAAATGGATATTGAAGAAGTAACCGCCTCATCCAACATCTCATCCCGTCATGTAAGTATAGATACGCCATTATCAGAAGGTGAAGACAATACCTTACTGGATGTTTTGGAAAATGATAATGTTGACCGGACAGACAGCGAGTTGGATCATAACATCTCCCTAAAAATCGAAATTGAACGTTCATTAACCGCACTGACCGAAAGGCAAAAGGAAGTGATCTGCTATTTTTTCGGAATTGGTGTTGACCACCCGATGAGCCTGGAAGATATTGGCGAACATTTTCACCTGACCCGCGAAAGAGTGAGACAGATTAAAGACAAAGCCATTACCAAATTAAGAGCTGCTAACAGAACGAACGTTTTACGCACCTATTTAGGATAATTATTAATAACTAAACATTCAGATATAGAATAAAACTTGACTCTATTTTTTACAGTTCCTCTCTTTATCTTTGCAAACACTTTTAAGTGAACTTTTTAGTTCACTTTTTTTTATCACGGATTGACGGATTAAGTTGATTTTTGGATTATGTCTAAGCAAGTTCAAGCGATTCATATACACAATTTGAAAAATTTCGTAAATCTGTGAAATCTAATTAATCATATAATCAG
>CAMPGG010000140.1 GCA_946885335.1 uncultured Chitinophagaceae bacterium | reverse complement strand
AGTAAATTGATAACTCCCTTTTTCCCTGGTAAATGCCCTGCTCCTACTGCTACCAGCATGGATCGTCCAGGTAATAGTTCATCCAGTTTCTCCACCCATTTCTGATTCCGGTTAAATAAAAGGATATCTGTAAAACTGGATAAGCCAATATCAGTTTTTAAAGTAATTTCTTCCAGCTTTTGAAGATCCTGGCTTTGCCATGCAGCCATCAGTTCCGCTAATTCATCACCACTGTCTGAATTTCCACCTTCTGCTTCTTTATTGATAAAATCTACTAACTGGTCAGCTTGCAGTTTATAAGGTATCTGGTCAAATATCGCCAACTGCGATGCCATTGTTTCCAAACCCTTTATTTTCTTTTTCTTTATTTTGGCTTCTGTCATAATTACCTGTTCCATGGCAACAGATGATTCGCATTGACTGCTGCCTTCAATCAGCATGGATGCGGCCAGGAAAGGCTTGTAAGTTTCCATGGTTGAAAATGGAAGCAATAATCTCTTTTCCATGAAATATTCTTTAACCATCTCGTAATCTTCTTCACTTAATAAATCGGCCCAGGTTGTATCATTTCGCATCTTCATTTGCTTCATCATGCCAAGCATTTCGAAGATGTTATCCATGTCAACTTCAAAATAAACATCATCCGTTTGCTCAATAATATAACTAAGACTGTCACTTAATATGGCATCTTCCTTACACAGCATATGTATGGTACCAAACAAGTAGGATGGCTTTGTTATTTCTTTGCCACTGATCTTCCACAGCAAAGTGTTTTCAAAAATCAAAGGAGCTGTTTTATCCTGGGTAAAAGCTGTTGCTGTTACCAGCGTCATCACAAAACCCAGTCCCACTTTTTTCATTTTGTATATTTTATAGTGAATGATGTTCTTACCTAATAAAGAAGTGTATTTCTATTGTTCAATAAATTTACGAAATCCGCCATTGTAGTAATATTATTTAACGATTTATGAACTATACAGCCGTAACAGACTTTGATGCTATCGCTTCTTCTCCATACATCTGGTCCTTGAATTTTAACGATGGGGATGGTATGAATTCACCCATACCCAACGAGTCCCATTTTGCATCCACCGATGCAATTGTTTTGTCATCCGCAACAATAATGTTGGGCCAATCACGCTGAAAATTATCCATTTCCTGTGTTTTAATAGTGCCATCAAAACCTATGCAGGCAAATGTTTTATTTGTATTGGACAATGAAGGTCGCTGCACAAGGATCACATCTCTTTTGGGATCCATATTATTACATAGGCGCCAAAGTGCAACGGTCAGGTCATTTGCATCAACAGTATGTTCAACATACAAAATCATTTTGATCGTCTCGATATCCTGGTACTGGCAAATGGTTTTATGCAATTCATTTAAATGACCAAGCCTGTTTTTTTCAACGGATATTACCAGGCAGGGAATTTCTTTTACAAGCAAACTGGTGTTTACATGTTTTATTTCTGAAAAATTATTCAACAATTGTTTAATGGCATTGATATTAATGACTGCATTATCCTCGTCCAGTCTTTGATCATTCTTTTCCTCTTCATATTTAAAACTTCCATCAATACACATTTTGCCGCCAAAACCCATTTTGCTGCAACTGTGATCTAAAACATCCATCGGGCCAGTTGAAAAATAAATATCATTGGCAGGATCAAGGTTTTTAAATACATCTCTTGCCAATGTTTCATAATCAGAAAGCGGGAATGCATCGCTTGCATTTTGTTCTGCTTTTAATGCAGTCAGCACCAAAATTTTATTAAACATCATTTGTCCTGCACCCCACATGGCATTCATTACTTTTTGCCCCTGGCCTGCATATTCTTTTTTAAATCGGGCAATAACCAGGTTATGAAAAACGCCTTCAACCGGCATTTCCATATCGACCATTTCGGGAACCATCGTCATTTTAATGGGTGCAAGAAAAATTCTTTCGGTGGCTTTACCCAGCCATGCATCTTCCTGTGGCGGGATGCCTACAATAGTTGCGGGGTAAACCGCATTTTTTTTATGGGTGATGGCAGTGATGTGGAAACGCGGATACCAATCGGGTAATGAATAATACCCGGTATGATCTCCAAAAGGGCCTTCCCAAATCAATTCATCATTGGGCTCCACATAGCCTTCTATGATAAAATCCGCATCCGCAGGCACTTCTACATCAGGTTGTGTAATACATTTTACCAGTTCAACTTTTTTCTTTCTTAAAAAACCAGCCAGCATATATTCATCTACATTCTCTGGCAAAGGAGCTGTTGCGGAATATGCATAAACCGGGTCGCCACCAAGGGCAACGGCAACGGGCATGCGCTTATTTAATTTTTTATACTCATTAAAATGTTTGGCTGATACCTTGTGTTTATGCCAGTGCATTCCCGTAAGTGTGGGTCCGTAAACCTGCATGCGATACATGCCAACATTGCGGTTATTGGTCAAGGGATCTTTTGTATGAATAATGGGCAGGGTAACAAATGGACCGCCATCTTTTGGCCAGCATGTAATAACCGGCAATTTTGTGATGTCGGGCTCTGCCATGATTACTTCCTGGCACTCCCCTCTCCCGCTTTTTACTTTTGGCATCCAGGAAGCAAACTGTCCCAGTTTAGGCAGCAATTTTAATTTATCAAGTATACTTTCTTTTGGTGAAGAAAGCATATGAAAAAGGTTTTCAATTTCCTTAGCCACATCATCCAGTTTTTCCACGCCCAAAGCCAGGCACATCCTTTTTTCGCTGCCATAAGCATTCATCAATACGGGAAAATCATATCCGGTATTTTCAAAAAGCAGTGCTTTACCACCATGTCCACTTTTACTGGTTCTGTCAGTGATCTCAGAAATTTCAAGTTTGGGATCTACATAAGTTTTTATACGAACCAATTCGCCGGCTTTTTCTAAAGCATCAATGAATTCCTGTTGATTTTTGAATGCCATAATTTATAGGGATTTTTTCGGGAGCAAAGGTAGTTTAATCACGTTTGTTAAATGGAAAATTTGAATTTCACAGGTTGCCAAATGCCATAATTAACAATTTGACTTTTTGCATGTATTATTTGATTTTTATTTTTTGTTCATTGTCGATTATTGTATTCATCATTTAATGTTCATCATCAGTTCAACACCTTTATTTAATCAAGGTTCACTAATATGCATTTACTTTTCAACCATCATAATCAACTTTTCAACAAATCAAACTCCCAATTAAAATCTCTCATAGCTAACACTTATATTTAAGCCTTGAAAAATTTATTATGGGTGATTTGCAAATAAAAAAACAACCGAAACACTATGATGCGGTCATAGTTGGATCCGGTGCGGGTGGTGGTATGGCTGCTTACACTTTGGCTAATGCCGGTTTAAAAGTGGCTGTGATCGAAGCGGGCCCGATGTATGATCCGCGTACAGATTCACTGCAGTTGAAAAATGCCTGGGATTCTCCAAGACGGGGTGCCAGTACTAAATTCCGACCATTTGGCGATTTTGATGCCTGTTATTGGGGATGGGAAATTGATGGCGAACCTTACACGCAATCAGGGAAAATGAAATGGGACTGGTGGCGTGCCCGTATGATGGGAGGACGAACCAATCACTGGGGTCGCATTTCTCTCCGATTTGGCCCACAGGATTTTAAAAGGAAAAGCATTGATGGCCTTGGTGAAAACTGGCCGATCAGCTATGATGATATCAAACCGTATTACGATCGCATTGATAAAATGCTGGGTGTATTTGGAACCAATGAAGGATTGCCCAATGATCCGGATGGTTTTTTTCTGCCGCCTCCCAAGCCAAGATTACATGAACTTTTTATTAAAAGAGCAGCAACAAATATCGGCATCCCGGTTATCCCTTCCCGTTTGTCTATCCTGACAAAAAAAATTAATGATGATCGCGGTGTTTGTTTTTATTGCAAACAATGCTACCGGAGTTGTAAGGTGTATGCCGATTTTTCATCTTCTTCTGCGCTCATCATTCCAGCTATTAAAACCGGTAATGTTGATTTGCTGACCAATTGCATGGCTCGTGAAGTGATGACCGATAAAAACGGATTGGCGACCGGCATTTCATATATCAATAAAGAAGATGGTTTGGAATACCAGGTAACTGGTCGTACCGTAATACTGGCTGCCAGTGCATGCGAATCTTCCAGGTTGATGTTGAATTCCAAATCAGCAACCCACCCTAATGGATTGGGAAATTCAAGTAACGTGGTGGGAAAATACCTGCACGATTCAACCGGTGCGGATATGGGTGGCATTATACCGGAGTTGGCTAACCGAAAAAGATATAATGAAGACGGAGTTGGTGGTATGCACGTTTATACACCCTGGTGGCTGGATAATAAAAAACTTGATTTTCCCCGTGGATACCATATTGAATATGGTGGCGGGTTCGGAATGCCTTTATATGGTTTCAGTTGGGGGATTGAAAAATTGAATGGAACCATTCCTGTAAATGGTAAAACCAAAGAAGCCGGTGGTTATGGTGCTTCTTTGAAACAGGATTACCGGAATTATTTTGGCGCCCATGTGGGTATGGCCGGTCGCGGAGAAACAGTTGCCAGGGAAGATAATTATTGCGAAATAGATCCCAATGTGGTAGATAAATACGGAATACCTGTTTTACGTTTTCATACCAACTACAGTGAATATGAAATTAAACAGGCAAAGCATATGAAGGAAACTTTTGCAGAGATCCTTCACTCTATGGGTGCTGTAATTACCTGGGGCGGTGACGATGGACCAGAAAATAATTATGGTTTACATAACCCTGGCAAGATCATTCATGAAGCGGGTACTGCCCGGATGGGAAATGATCCGCGTTCATCTGCATTGAATAAATATAACCAGGCGCATGATTGTAAAAATCTTTTTGTAATGGATGGTGCCGCTTTTGTTTCCCAGGCTGATAAAAATATCACCTGGACCATTCTTGCACTTGCATTACGTTCATCCGAATACCTGGTTGATCAAATGAAAAAGAAAAATTTATAAACATAAATATATTTTATGGACAGAAGAAGTTCTTTACGGTGGATGGGTTGGGGAACGTTATCTGCCGGTGTTTTGTTAAATGCATGTAAGAATGTTGATAAGGAGGTGGACAATGCCAAAGCCAATCCCGATACATTTACACCCGGCCGCATGGTTGAAGAAGAATTACATGATAAAAAGCTCATGGCAGAGCAATTCTTTACACAACATGAAATGGCTACCATCGCCGCAATCTCTGATATTATAATTCCGAAAGATGATGTTTCTGGAAGTGCAACAGATGCCAAAGTGCCTGATTTTATTGAATTCATGGTCAAGGAAAAACCTGAATTCCAGGTACCTTTAAGAGGTGGAATTCGCTGGGTGGATTTGTATATGATGAAAAAATATCAAAAATCGTTTAAGGATGCCAGTAAGGAACAGCAAATTGAGTTGGTAGACCAGATTGCATATCCGGACAAAGCTACAGATGCCATGAAGGCGGGAGTTTCCTTCTTCAGCTTAATGAGAAATCTTACAGCCAGCGGATTTTATACAACAGCTATTGGTTTTAAAGATGTTGGCTATATAGGAAATGCGCCAAATAACTGGAATGGTGTTCCGGATGATGTACTGAAACAATATGGTTTAAGTTATACGGAAAAGGAATTAAGAGAATGTGTGTCATTCGATGTTGAGAAAGAAACCGCATCTCCAAATCCTTAAATTGCTTCCATAATTATTCTTCTTAATTTAGGGTATGAGACCAGGGATATTTTTGTTGATGTTATTTGCTTCGTTGTTTTTTACTGCTACTGTATATTCTCAAAAGGTGAATGATAAAGGAAAAACTATATTGAACCATATCGCTGTTTATGTACAGGATCTTCAAAAAAGCACCCACTTTTATTCATCCGTCATTGGTTTGGATACCATTCCGGAACCATTTCATGATGGCCGGCATACCTGGTATAAAATTGGACCTCAAAGCCAGTTGCATTTAATACAAGGTGCAGGATTACAATCTCCCCAAAATAAAAACAGCCATCTTTGTTTTAGTGTTTCTTCCGTTGAAGATTTTGTTTCAACACTCAAAAAAAACAATATCGAATTCGAGAATTGGGCTGGTGAAAAAAATGAAATTACCATCAGAGTTGATGGTGTAAAGCAGATCTATTTTAAGGATCCAGATGGTTATTGGATTGAAATCAATAATGATCGGTTGTAGTTGATTGATTGATTTGTTGAAAGGTTTTCATCCTATAAATGAAACTTCATTTTCAAATTTTCAAATTGTCACATTTTCAAATTAACAGTAATGAATATCATTCCGCTATTACAAAAAGAAATGGAGCAGGAAGCTGCCACTACCCGCAAGATGCTGCAACGTGTTCCGGCTGATAAATTCTCCTGGAAACCCCACGAAAAGAGTATGAGTATGAAATCACTCAGTATTCATATTGCAGAACTGCCATCCTGGGTTTCAATGGCATTAACAACATCCGGGCTGGATTTTTCTACAATGGATTATACACCTTCACCGGTTGAAACCAACGAGGACTTGCTGCAATTGTTTGAAAAATCTTTGGTTTCAGGTAAAGAAGCTTTGGCCAATGCAAAGGAAGAAGATCTTCTACCGGAATGGACTATGCGCAATGGTGAGCAGGTACTAAGTGTAATGACAAAGTATGAAGTGATCCGGCATGCTTTTGCTCAAACTACGCACCACCGGGCACAGTTAGGTGTTTACCTGCGCTTACTTAATATACCTATCCCCGGAAGTTATGGCCCCAGTGCGGATGAACCGAATTTTTAATTATTTCTACTGGGTTTTATTGATTCATATTTGA
Source organism: uncultured Chitinophagaceae bacterium (assembly GCA_946885335.1). The sequence goes on along the minus strand of CAMPGG010000140.1, from coordinate 1,656 downwards.
TCGGAAAAATTTATAATGATTGTTCAATTAAAGAAAACATTTTCAGCATTATTTAATGCAGAGCCGCTCCTGTTTCAATCTCCCGGCAGAGTGAATATTATCGGGGAGCATACAGACTATAACCAGGGATTTGTATTACCGGCAGCTATCAATAAAGCCAGTTATGTGGCATTGTCTAAAAGAAATGATGACAAGATCGTTTTATATTCTGCATTATTTGATAAACAAATTGAATGCAACCTGGACTCCATTGCACCTGTGAAAGATGGCTGGCCAAACTATATTTTAGGTGTGGTTCATGAATTGAGAAAATCAAATAACAATATTTCTGGTTTTAACCTGGCTCTTGATGGGGATGTACCCATTGGTGCCGGCTTATCTTCATCTGCATCTGTTGAATGTGCCGTAGCATTTGGACTGAATAAACTCTTTGATTTAAAACTATCACCCATGGAGTTGGCTTTTATTGCTCAAAAAGCCGAACATCATTTTGCCGGGGTAATGTGTGGAATCATGGACCAGTTTGCAAGTGTTTTTGGTAAAAAGGATCATGCACTAAAACTTGATTGCAGGTCAATGGAATTTGAATATATACCCATCGACCTGAAAGATTATAAAATTTTGTTGTTGAACACAAATGTTGAACACGCACTTGCGTCTACGGAATATAACATCCGGAGGCAACAATGTGAGGAAGGTGTAAGCATGATTAATGCGCATCACGAAAATGTTGAATCTCTTCGGGATGTAACCATGGAAATGTTAGATACTTATGTAAAGAATGTGGATGCTGAAATTTATACAAAGTGTAAATATGTGTTGGAAGAAAATGATCGCCTGTTAGCTGCAGTACATGCAATGCAGCATGGTGACCTGGTAACTTTAGGAAAAAAGATGTTTGCATCTCATGATGGTTTAACTGCCATGTATAAGGTAAGTTGCCCGGAGTTGGATTACCTGGTGGATTTTGTCAGATCAAATCCCGCTGTTGCAGGTGCCAGAATGATGGGTGGTGGTTTTGGCGGTTGTACCATTAATCTTGTTAAAGAAGATTACATTGATGATTTAATACCAGTCATCAGTACAGAATACAAAAAGCATATGGGCCGTGACCTGTCTTATTATATTGCTGAAACCGCTAATGGCAGCAGCGAAGTAACGGATTAACTTTTTTCAGGACTTTATTCCTGCTCCTTTTTTAAATAAAAATGATTCATGATCTACAGGGAAGCTGAAATCAAAGACATACATCAAATGCATGTCGTAAGAACTTCAGTAAAAGAAAATGTATTATCTAACCCTGGTTTGATAACCATCCAGGATTACCAGGATTATTTAACAACAAGAGGAAAAGGCTTTGTTTGTGAAATAGATAATATTATTGTTGGTTTTTCTATTGTTGATTTGATTGACAAAAATGTTTGGGCTTTATTTGTTGATCCGGCATATGAAGGAAAAGGAATTGGGAAAAAGCTTCATGATCTTATGCTAAACTGGTATTTTAGTCAAACAACAGAAACATTGTGGTTAGGTACAGAACCAAATACAAAAGCCGAAATTTTCTATAGAAAAAATCATTGGATGGAAAATGGTCGGCATGGGAAAAATGAAATAAAATTTGAAATGGTTTTTGAAAATTGGAGATCACGTTAGCAC